>CALVEO010000047.1 GCA_944326615.1 Candidatus Gastranaerophilales bacterium
GCTAAAGGTCAAACACAAAGCCAACTTTGCCGAATAATCTTTTTATGCGTGCAGATAAAATGTCCCGTTAAATTACAGGGTTTTCAAAATTCTATCTGCACTAATTCTCTATATGCAAACTAAAAAACGGAGAGGGTGGGATTCGAACCCACGGAGAGTGTTACCCCTCACAGACTTTCGAGATCCGCACCTTAAACCACTCGGACACCTCTCCGTACTGCTCTTTTATTATAGCAAAAAAATAAATATTAGGTAGTCATGAAGTCTGATTTAGAAGATAAGAAGGTAGGAAGTTAAGAAGGTAGGCTGTTTTCAGTAAAAAGCTATCTTCATACCCTCCTACCTTCTTACCCTCTATTTAAACCCTCTCCCGCATCTCTAAAGACTCGCAAGCTCGTCAAGAGCTGCTCCCTCTCACAAAGAGAGAGGGGCAGCGTGCTATTCCACACGTCACATTTTCTTATAATGACAGAACAAGCTCATGCAAGACTCAAATGGCGGATGGAACGGCTACGTTCCCCCCTCTCCCTTTGAGGGGAGGGGCATATTTATAAAAAAGTACAAAATTTACAAATGTAACGAAATGTAAATATAAATTTAAAAACGTCTGAAACGTCTGAAACCCTGTTTAATCCCTGATAGGATAGGAGGCCGATTTGTCAATTTTCCTTACTTTTTTGTTTTTAAGTAAATAGGGTAAATTCAAAGGGGAAAGAAATGATAAAAATTATCAGTAAATATTTTACATTGCCATGCGGAGCAAAAGCTACGCAACATTTTAAACCCAAAATAACCATCAAACCAAAAACAACGAATACAACTGAAAGGGCGAATGTTTCTGAACAGGTATCAAGACCGGTTACTATTAGACGTCATGATGAAATGACAGGACTTGATTTACTTGCCGAGCAAAACAGAGTACTTTTAAATAATTCGCAATATCGCGGCAGAAATCTTCCACAGGTTTATAAATATACGTTTGGAAATCCCGGTATAACTTCGTTACAGTTATCAAGGGAATGTCAATATTTTCAAAATATAACAGGAGCTGAATTGCATATTCCGTCACTTCAAGCTGTTGATTATAAATTTGCTGAAGCTTGTTCATTACTCGAGCGATGTGCGCGTGAAGGGAATTTCCCTAAAAATATAAAACATGTTATAGTTGGACATGGCATGGGCTCTTCAATCAATGGAGATTGGCAGATTATAAATGGCGGAGGCTATGTTCTGAATTATATAAACAGAAATATTCCAAAGGGTGAAAAAGTTCTTGTTCTTTCTTGCGAAAAAGGGGCAAAATTTTCGGGTAAATACGGTATAGGTGATGAGGTAGAACTTTCTTTGATGAATATGAACAAGCCTGCAAAAATTGTTGAATCCGGAAAAAATGAAATCATAGGGGATTTGTATTTCCCGCCGCGTTTAATCAATCAAGATATTTTTAAACCATGTGTAACATATTATGATGTTTCAAAGCCGCAGATGACAATTAAAAAACTCTAAGTTAAATCTTTATGGTGAAAATGCTTTGTTCCGTCAACATAGTCTTTCACGATATTGCCGTTTCCGATAAGTTTGTATTTATAAATAGTTAAGCCGTCTAATCCCACAGGACCTCTGGCATGGGTTTTGTTTGTGGAAATCCCGACTTCTGCCCCGAAACCGTAGCGGAAGCCGTCAGCAAAGCGCGTTGAAGCATTAAAATATACCCCTGCAGAATCCACTTTATTCATAAATTTTTCTGCATTTTCTGTATTTTTTGTAATAATACTGTCAGTATGCCCCGAACCGTAAGTATTTATATGTTCGATTGCTTCATCCACATTTTTTACCGTTTTGAAAGATAGAATTTTATCTCCGTATTCATGAGCCCAGCTTTCAGGTTTATCTATAAGCTGAATTTCAGACAATTGCAAAGCTGCAAGCAAATTATCAATATACGGGAATTTTTCGTGGATTAAAAGTGTTTCAACTGAATTGCAGGCGCTCGGGTATTGGGTTTTGGCATCGGTTACAATCTTTATTGCCATATCAAGATCAGCCGTTTCATCGACAAATATATGGCAGATGCCGTCAGCGTGCCCGAGTACAGGTATTTTTGTATTCTCTTTTATAAATTTAACAAGTTTGTTTCCGCCTCTCGGGATAATCAAATTTATATATTTATCGCATTTAAGCATTTGGGCGACATCTTCATGCGTAAACACCTGCTGAATAACGTTTTTAGGGAAATTCTCAACCTTTTCAAGTGCTGAATTGATGACCGCAAGAATTTTTTTATTTGTGTTAATGCTTTCCTTGCCGCCTTTTAGGATTACGGCATTGGCTGATTTAATTGCAAGTGATGAAATTTGAGCAATAACATCAGGTCTTGCTTCAAAAATTATGCCGAGAACCCCGATAGGACATGAAATTTTATACAAAGTCAAATCACTGTCAAGTTCCCGCACCAGAAGCTTTTTGTTAACAGGATCTTCAAGATTTGCAATATCTCTTATCCCTTGAACCATATCGCGCATTTTGTTTTCATCAAGCTTTAGGCGGTTGAAAGTTGATTTGTTGAGTTTGCCTGTCTCTACAAGAGTTTCAGCTTCCGATAAATCTTTTTTATTTGCATCAAAAATTTCTGATTTTGACGCTTCAATTTCATCGGCAATTTTAATTAATGCATCGTTTTTTATTTCAGTTGATAAGTCTGCAATTTTTAAAGAAGCTTCTTTTGCGTTTTTTGCGATTTGTATAAAGTCCATTTTTCCCCTCATACCCTCTCCCTCATTCCCTCCTCCAAGGGTGGGAAGAGTTATAACAGTGTAATATTGTCGCGTGTGATTATTGCGTCGTAGTTTTTAAAGCCGAGAATTTCCATAATGTTATCAGAGTGGCAGCCGATAACTTTGCGGCATGAATCCGAGCTGTAATTTACTATTCCGCGGGCTATTTCGTTGTGTTTTTCATCAAGGATTGAAACAACATCTCCCTTGTTGAATTCGTTTATAACCTCGCATACGCCGATTGGCAGAAGGCTTTTTTGTGCCTTTAATGCTTTTTTTGCGCCGTCATTTACCACAATTTGACCTATAATATTTGTGGCATAGCCAATCCAGCGTTTTTTATCAGACAAACCTTCCCTTTGCGGCAAGAACATTGTTCCTACGTCTTCTCCTTCAAAAATTTTTTTTATGACATAAGGGATTTTTCCGTTTGCAATTAAAACTTTTCCGCCGAATCTTGTAACCATTCTTGCAGCTTTTAATTTTGTTCGCATGCCGCCTCTCCCGCCTTCTGAGGCATCTGTTCCCAGTGCAAGTATATCTTCTGTTACTTCTTCAACAGTTCTGATAATTTTGGCATCAGGATTTGTTTTCGGATTTTTATCATACAAACCTTCAACATCAGAAAGAATTACAAGCAAATCCGCGTCAAGTTCGCTTGCAACAAGTGCTGAGAGTTTGTCATTATCGGAAAAACAAACCTGCATGTGTTCAAATTGCGGATGAACTTCAACGGTAGACACTGTATCATTCTGGTTGATAATCGGTACTACTCCGAGTTCAAGAAGTTTATTCAATGTAGTTCTGAGACTCAAATATCTCTGTCTCAAAGAAAAATCGTCTTCTGTTAGAAGAATTTGAGAAGCAATAAGACCGTAAGTATCAAATCCTGTTTCATAAATAGACATTAATTTACTCTGTCCTATCGCCGCACAGGCTTGCTTAAGTGCAACGCCGTCAGTGCTTTCAATACCTAATCTTTTTTTCCCTAAGCCTACAGCTCCTGATGTTATTACGATGACTTCTTTACCCTGCCTTGCAAGACGTGCTAGATCTTCAATAAATGAAAATACTCGCGGAAGTGATACATAGCCGTCATCTCCCCTTAAAATATTTGTTCCGAATTTGAAAACAATACGTTTTGCTTTAATAAATTCCTGTCTGTCCATAATTAAATTATATTACAAAAAATATTTCGTACATCCTTAAAAGGTTAATTTTTTTTAAAAAATTTTATTCATAATTTGCGTTATTTTTTTTAATGGAGTAAAATTTATATATGGCAGTTGAGGAACAATTATATTCTGACATCCCCCCTACAAAGTTAAGGAACAAGGAGGAAAAATTTAAACCGGCTAAAACCAGCAAATTTTGGCTGTGGGTTGCAAGCATGTTTTTCTTTAACATGCTTCAAAATCGTTTTTATGCATTCAGATACAGAGGGGAAGAAAATTATTTTAACGGCGATACAAATGTTCCGACTATTCTTTTTGCCCCTCATTGCAACTGGTGGGACGGAATTGTTCTTTATAACACAACACACAGAATTTTTCATAAAGAAATCCGTTTAATGGTTGAGGAACTTAACAGATTTCCCCTGTTAAGGCGCGGTGGAGCATACTCTGTAAATAAAAAATCTCCGCAGTCTGCTATGAAGGCATTACAGTATTCTGTAGATGTTGTTGGTGATATAAGAAATATGTTGTGTATTTTCCCGCAGGGAATTATAAGACCTCCGCATTACAGACCTATTGAATTTCAGACAGGGCTTGCTTACATTGCTGAAAATGCAGTAAAAAGGTACGGAAAAGTTAATCTTATTCCTATGGCTGTTGATTATGCGTTTTTTAGAGACAACAGGCCTGAAGTTATTGTTGAATTTGGCAGGCGTATAGAAATGGTAAAAGGTAATGATTTAGATAAATTATCCAGAAAAGAGCTTACACATTATCTTGAGCATGCTTTACAGGAAACTTGCGATAATCAGTTTAAAGAAATTTCTCAAGGCGATATTTCTAAATATAATATTCTTTTTAAACAACATTTAAAGTGGTACAGAAGAATTGAACAACGTTTAAAAAGCATCGATCTTCCGCCTGTTGCCGGTGTATAGTAAACTATGCGTGTTGAATTTTTAAAGCACTATCGTTGTGTAAACGTGGATTTATCTGTAAAGTTTATGAAATGTTCTCTGAGTTTATTTAGGGCTACATATTTTTAGTCGACAGAGAAAATTTCTTTGATATCGTCCATTGTGAGTGATTTAACAATATTTCTGTCAACAGAAATTACGCTATCAACAAGGTTGCGTTTAACTGTTTTGAGTTTTTGAATTTTTTCTTCAACGGTATTTTTTGTAATAAGTCTGTATACAAAAACTTTTTTAGTTTGACCGATACGGTAAGCTCTGTCTGTTGCCTGATCTTCAACTGCTGGGTTCCACCAAGGATCGTAATGGATTACGTAATCTGCGCCTGTCAAATTCAAGCCTGTTCCGCCGGCTTTCAAGCTGATTAAGAAGATTGGAATAGATGGGGTTGAATTAAATCTTTCAACAGCACCCTGTCTGTCTTTTGTCTTGCCTGTCAGATATTCATATGGAATACCTTCTCTTTCAAGCCAAGCCTTAATTATGTCGAGCATGTCGACAAACTGGCTGAATAAAAGTATTCTGTGTCCTTCGTCTATTATCTCCTCAAGCATAACTTTTAGTTTTTCAAATTTGCCTGATTTCATAATGTTTTTAACATTTTCTTTGTCGTAAAGTCTCGGGTGGCAGCATATCTGGCGTAATCTAAGAAGTGCCGAGAAAATTGAAAGTCTGCTCTTTTCAAGACCATTTTGTTCAATAGACTTGAATAATTCTTCTTTTGTACTGTCAAGAACCTGCAGATAAAAATCTCTCTGTTCGTCTGTAAGTTCACAGTATGCAATATTTTCTACTTTATCCGGCAAATCTTTTGCAACATCGCGTTTCATACGGCGTAAGATAAACGGATAAATTTGTAATTTCAAACGTTTTTCAACAGTCTTATCCTGGCGTTCCATAATCGGGTTGACGTATCTGTAATTAAATTCAGACATGCTGAACAAAAATCCGGGCATAAGAAAATCAAATACAGACCATAATTCTTCAAGTTTATTTTCGATAGGTGTACCTGATAGTGCGAGTTTATGCGAGGCTTGCAATTTTTTTACAGCCTGAGCAGTCTGCGACATTGCGTTTTTAATATTCTGAGATTCATCAAGAATTACGTATCTGAAGTTATAATCTTTTAATTTGTTGATATCGCGTCTTATAAGTGCGTAGCTTGTGATTACAACATCATAATTCGGAATTTCTTTAAATAATTCTTTTCTGTCAACTCCTGACAGTTTTAATGTTGTAAGAGTAGGCGCGAATTTTTGAATTTCTGATTCCCAGTTAAATACAACTGTTGTCGGGCATATTACAAGAGTCGGTGAAGGGCCGTCTTCTTCTTTGGCTTTTTGAACTACTGCAAGAGCCTGTAATGTTTTACCAAGCCCCATGTCATCTGCCAGAATTCCGTTCAATCCATATTTATACATAAACCACAGCCAGCCGAAACCTTTTGTCTGATATTCGCGAAATTCCGCATGAATTCCTTCGGGCAGTTTCAAATCCTCTGAGGTTGAGAAGTTTGACATTTGTTTCCAGAAGTTTTCAAACTCTTCACTCAAAACAAGTTCAACATTCAGGTTTTTAAGTTCATTAATTAAACCTGCGCGATATGTTTTTACGATGAATTTATTTTCATTGTTTCTGTAAACGTCAAATGAGTTAAACGCACGCATGATAGAATAAATATCCTGCGCAGGGTATTCAACAAAACCCAGACTTCTTATACGGCTGTATTTTTCTCCGCTTTGGATTGTTTCATAAATTTCATCGAAATTGATAATTTCCTCGCCCACCTGACCGTATAGAAATAT
This sequence comes from Candidatus Gastranaerophilales bacterium, assembly GCA_944326615.1. Taxonomy (GTDB): domain Bacteria; phylum Cyanobacteriota; class Vampirovibrionia; order Gastranaerophilales; family Gastranaerophilaceae; genus Stercorousia. Next base: position 6,729 of record CALVEO010000047.1, read on the forward strand.
TTCAAATGAATCTTCAGCTTCTTCAGAAAAATCGATTTTTGCACAGAGTCTGAACGGGTCATCCATAAGCTTAAAGAAGGTCATATCGTCTTTTTCAATGAATTTCCAGCCGTCTCCTGCCTGTTTAATATAATAATTGTAGAAATCTATTGCATTTTCTTTTTCGAGTGCAAGATTGTTTGTCTGCATAGGAACAAATTTACATGCCAGAAGCATTTGATAAGCTTCCTGTTCATGTTTCAGATTTCTTTTAATCCAGTAAACTAAATCTTCTCCCTGTTTTTTGATAGTGATATAAGGAGCTTTTTCTGCAGTTGTTTTGGAATAAGGAACAACAACTCCATCATATTCAAATTCCAGCGAGGCTTTTAATGATTGGTCATAGTCAATTCCCATTGTTACAATATTCAATGGCGGACGTTCCTCTAGCATAAGTTTACTGATATTATCAGCGATTTCAACATCCATAATTTCTTGAAGTTTTGGAAGTTCTTCATAGATAAATTTACCGCCGTCAGCATCTTTCAGGTCTGTAAAAGAGGATTTTAAAATATTTTGCGGGATAGAGCTCATTGCAATATTTGTCGGGAATATTATATTTTTGTATCTGCCCCATTTTAGATGTCTTGAAAAATATCTAACTTCTTCAAGCGGATAAACATCATCTTTATCCGGTCTTTTCCATTCAAGTGATAAAAGAATTGTCCCTTGAGCACCGGTATTTACGTTCAAGACAAGTTTCCATTCTTCATCGGTAAATTTTAGCCTGTCTTTTGTTTTTTCGTCAAGGACTTCATCGGCTTTTGAAAGAAGGGTAAACATCGGCGCAAATTTAGTAATCGGAATATCGTACCAGCCTGCTTTTTTGTCCTGTCTTGAAATAGTTAAAAGCTGCTGAAATATTGCAACTTCAACTTTCTGGGAATTGTTGAGTTCAAAATCAGGATTTTGTTTTTGAGCTTCAATCAGCGCTCTTAAGATAGGTTCAATCTGTCTGACGACTTTCCCTGTTTCTCTTGAACGTACAAGCACAGAGAAGAAATTTGCTTTTCTTTTTGAATTAAAATGGAAAATGTAATTTCCCTGCGGTTCATCCGTCAAAGCTGTATTTTCATCCGGAAAATCAAATTCCATACCGAATTTTGTTTCAAGCCAGTCTTCATAAGCGTGCTCATCAATTGCTTTTAATGCAACAGCAACTGCATGCTTGCACCATTCTTCTTTCAGCGGACAATTACAGCGTGCTTCTACCTTATTTTTCTTAAAGATTAAATCGGTGTTGTAATGATCCTGAAAATTCCCTTTAACTTTTGCCATATAGAAGTTTTTTTCAGGGTATGAGTCAAACACCATATCTTTAAGATGGTATTCATAACCTCTGCGCCAGCTTCCGGGGCTTGCATTTTCTTTTATAAATTTGTAGTTAAATTCCTGCGGTTTCGCACTCATTATTTTTTGAGTATCTCTTTCTTTCCCTAAGGGTACAAACTTTCGGATATAGAGTTAAATCTATAAGCCCTTATTAACAATTATATTATACATAAAAATTTAAAAAAAACAAGAAGTTTTTATCACAGAAGATAAAAATGCAGAGCGCAGGCAAATAAAATTCCAAAAATTGCTCCTGCAATGACTTCCAAAGGTGTGTGTCCAAGAAGTTCTTTTAGTTTTCCACCTATTGCCTGAACGTCATGTTTGTAAAAATCATCCATCATTCTGTTTAAGCATGCGGCTGTTTTACCGGCTGCGCGGCGGACTCCTGCTGCATCATACATTGTAATGAGAGCATATCCGATTGCTACTGCAAATATAATCGAATCCCAGCCTTCAATCAGACCTACAGATGTTGACAGTCCCATAACGCCTGCAGAATGAGAGCTTGGCATGCCTCCTGTTGTTGTAAATATTTTAAAATTTATTTTTTTTGTTTTATATGTAAAAATAAAAAATTTAATTATTTGAGCTGTGGCTGCAGCCAGTATCCCTGCGGCTAATGCTTCATATCCTGTATTTAAGATGCCTGTAATCATTAATTCCTTACTCTTTTTGTAAATTTACTTTTCAATTATATCATAAAAATTTATATTTTGTAAAATTATTTCTGAATATAGCAAATGAGCTGATTACCCTAAAATTTATTATGTATTTATTTATTTTTATAATATAATATAAATTATTAAATAGGAGAGAAAAATGGATCAGCAAACTTATATGAAAATAATGGGCTATGTCCCTACTGTTATAGAGGCATCTTCTCGAGGTGAAAGATCTTTCGATATATTTTCAAGACTTTTAAGAGAAAGGATTGTATTCTTAGGTACTGAAATTGACGATGATGTCGCAAATTCTATTGTAGCTCAGCTTCTCTTACTTGACAGCGAAAATCCCGAAAAAGACATAATGCTTTATATTAACAGCCCGGGAGGTGTTATTACTGCCGGAATGGCAATTTATGATACTATGCAGCTTATAAAGGCTGATGTTTCTACTATTTGTCTTGGTGATGCAGCATCTATGGGAGCATTTTTGCTTTGCTCCGGCGCCAAAGGCAAAAGGATGGCGCTTCCTAATGCAAGAGTTATGATTCACCAGCCTCTCGGTGGCGCAAAAGGGCAGGCTACAGATATTGAAATCGAAGCAAAAGAAATCTTAAGAATGAAAGATATGCTTATTGAAATTATTGCTCAAAATTCAGGTCAGCCTGTTGAGAAAGTTAAAGAAGATTGTGAGCGTGATCACTTCTTAACAGCGCAGCAGGCGTTAGAATATGGTCTAATTGACAAAGTTATAGCAAAAGATAATAAGTAAATCATTGTAACAAAACTTAATAAAATATTTAAAAACATGCAATTTTAAAAGGTTGCATGTTTTTATATTAATGTAGGTAAAAAAAGGTTGGTTACTAAAATTTAGGTAGGAGTAAAAAAATGTCTCTATTAATTTTCGCATACCGGAAATTAGACATTAACCGTCGAAAAAGTGATTTGAATTATCGCTTGATGGAATTGACAAGAAAGCTGTCAGATCTTCAGCAATATGCAGCCAATATAGCTGACGGCTCAATTTCGATGAGTGATATGATGAATACACCGAGTTCGATGTTTGGACGTCAATTGATGTTTATGCAGTATGCGCATAACGGGTCATTATTCGGAGCACAGCAAAAGTTTGCGATGATGCAGCCTGTTATAGCTATGCAGATGCAGCAAATGCAGCCTGGTATGCAGCAAATGTATCAAAACTGGATATTTAAAAATCTTTATGATCAAGAACGTGAAAGAATGGGAAAACAAGAAGCCAAACTGCTTAACGAACAGGAAAAACAAATTCAGGCAGAAAAGTTAAAACTTGAAACACAGTTAAAACTTCTTGATCAGGAACTTGAAGCTTGTAAACAAGGCGAAGACAAATCTGTAGAACAATGGAAACCTAATTATGTAGGTTAATAATCAAATAATTTTACCATAATAAACCCCTATCCTTATGACTAACCTGTAACAAACAGGGCGCGTAAACGAATTACACGCCCTGTTTTCAATTATAAAACAATAACTTTATCAGCTTTTTTATCAAACTTTTCATGAGGGAGATTTTCTACAAACAATACTTCGGCTACAGGCAAAATCGTTTTTATACAAGAGTATTTATCTAAAAATCTATCATAAAAACCGCCTCCGTAACCAAGTCTATATCCCTGCTTATCCGCCATAAGCGCAGGTAATATCACAAGGTCTAAAATAGAAGCATCACAAGATTTTGAGCTTGGTTCCATTATATTAAAAGAAGACTTTATTAGTTTATCCCCCTTTTTAAACGGGCAAACAAGCAAATCTTGTCCGTTGACTTTCGGCAGATAAAAATGTTTATCATCATCCAATAAACCCAACAGATTAAGTTCGTATTGCTTCGGATAATAGATTAATACATTTTTTGCGTCTTTATAGAGAAATTCATTTCTTATCTTTTCAACAGCAAAAGAGCTTATAGCCACAATATCAAGAGTTTTTCTTATATCCTTAGCCTTAGTCCGAAGGTCAATTTTGCTATCCATAGTTTTTAGTATATAATAAACAGAAATGAAATTATAAATTTTTGGAGGATAAATGTTTGAATGCGATAATAACAATTTAGTAAATCCAAACTGGGCAAAACATGGTTACATACAGGTTTATACAGGTAATGGCAAGGGAAAAACCACAGCATCACTAGGGCTTGCAATGCGGGCTCTTGGACGATGCTGGAAAGTTTTGATAATAATGTTTACAAAAGGCGGAGATGATTATGGAGAACTCAATTCTTTCAGGAATTTATCTGCGGAAATTTCGCAAAACCTGACAATTGTACAGGCCGGACTAGATAGGATTGTATATTCAGATAATAAAACAAAAAATGATGAGGAAGAAATAAAAAAAGGCTGGGAACTTGCAAAAAAAGCTATAAAAAACGATGAATACAACCTTATAATCCTCGATGAAGCAAATATTGCAATTGACTTAGGCTTTATTAATCTTGATGAAGTCCTTGATGTATTGAAAAACAAACCGGATGAAATGGAAATCGTTTTAACAGGAAGAAATGCAAATCCTAAAATTGTTGAGATTGCTCACCTTGTATCTGAGATTAAACCAATTAAACACTACTGGGATACTGGGATTGCTGCACGTAAAGGGATAGAATACTAAGCACTTCTTCTCATTAAATCAGAAAGCTTTATCTCTTTTTCAACTTTTTTAAGTTTTTTCACAGGTTTCTTTATCTGTTTCCGTTCTTTAAATTGTGATAATCCAATTTTGACTTTGTGATTTTCATCTGTTAACATAAATATTTCTTTAAAAAAAGTTATTAATTCATTCATTTTATAATCTCCTATAACTATTATAATCTATATTTTTCTATCCGTATCATTTATTAAAACTATTTTGCCTGAAAAATTCATTATATTTTATGTTATATTATTAATACAACGAGCCGGAGAGTATAATTTGAACCAAAATAATTTAGATATTTTAACAGAAGAATATAATAAAGATTTTAATACCGCTTTAAATATATATATAAATTCTTATTCTCATGAATATCTTATAGAGCTTCTAAAAAACGGTACAATACCTGAAAAACAAGCTTCCGCTATAAAATTAGATAAAATTAATACCGAAGAAGACGCTGAAATATTTATGGAAAATTTAACAGGATGCGATGGCAAAATCAGAGAAGCAGTATCATTCAGACTTCCCGAATTTGTAAAAAATAATCCGCATTTTTATGAAAATTTTTCACAGACTTTTCTTGACGCAATTATTGATATTAACGGAAATATTTGCAGAAATACGATAAAAGCACTTGAATACCTTAAAAATAACGAAACTTTTACAAACAAGTTTATTCCGGAGCTGATTCAAAAAACAATTGACATAATTGAACCAATAAAAAAATTTGACCTTCAGGAAGGGAAATATAAAATTAATAAAGTAGTTTTTAAACTTTACTGGTATTTAGAAACTATTGCTCAATTCACTGATATAATACCAGAAGACACACTTTTACAAATTGTTAGTGAAACAAAAAATATTCAAGACTATACAATAAGAGAAAAAACTGCAAAAATTCTCTCAAATATTAACAGTATTCCCGAATTTGTTAAGATAAAGCAAGAATTAAAAAATGACCAAAATTATTATGTACGAAGGATTTAGCTGGTTATTTGTTAAGTTTTGTTAAGAAATTTATACAAAATATATACACTTTACGCAATTTTTAATTAATAATTTCCTTTATATATATACAAGGGGAATCACAAAGGGATTAACAAAAAGGAGAACAATATGGCAAGAGTGTTAATATCAATGCCCGAAAGATTTTTAGATGAAATAGATAAAGTAGCCGGGAATGAAAATCGTACACGTTCAGAATTAATCAGAGAAGCTCTAAGAACTTATATGTACAGAAATCAGATAAGAAATTCACAAAAAGCTTCGAAAAATGCAGAGATATTAGATGCACTGCTTGGCTAAATAAAATAGTTTGAAAATAAAAAAAGATTGGATTATAATAATAAACAAAAGGGGAAAATAAAATGGAAAACAACGAATACATTATGTCATCACTTGACGAATACTTTGAAATCTTAGACAGAGAAAATAAAAAACGTTCAGAATTGGTTGCAAAATCTTTAGTAAAATATTTACAAAAAACAAAAGAAGCAACAAAGTTTCAAACACTTCAAGCAGTTAAATAGAATTAAGGTCAAGGTCAATTTGGGAAAAATTTTATAGGGGAAAAAGAATTGTAAAGGTCTGCATCGTCGCAGACCTTTTTGTATGTAAATATAAATAAAAAAACGAGTCTGTAGAGAGACTCGTTTTTAATTTTTATATTGTTGAATAAATTCACCAAATATAAATTGGCGAAAGGAAACAAATGCATTCCTACTCAATAATTTTATCAACAACACCGGCACCAACTGTGTGGCCGCCTTCACGAATAGCAAATCTCATACCTTCTTCAATTGCAACAGGAGCGATAAGCTCAACTTCCATTACAACGTTATCACCAGGCATTACCATTTGACCATCGAATTTAATAGAACCGGTTACGTCAGTAGTTCTGATATAGAACTGAGGTCTGTAGCCAGGGAAGAACGGAGTATGACGTCCGCCTTCTTCTTTAGTCAATACGTAAACGTTTGCTGTGAATTTAGTGTGCGGATGAATTGTTCCCGG
>CALVEO010000048.1 GCA_944326615.1 Candidatus Gastranaerophilales bacterium
AGCAAGGCTTGTGAAAGAACCGAATACGATTTTTTAAACTGGGTCTCCAAAACCTTGCGCTGGTAATGAGAAACCAAAGACGGCATTGTCATCGCAGCTACCACCCCTATAATTCCTAATGTAATCAAAACCTCTGCCAGAGTGAAGGCAGCGCGACGAATTTTGTTGGAAGTGGCTACGTGCGTAGCACCTTCAGCGAGTGTAAAGGCAGCTTTTTTACGAAGTGAATAAGTAAATAAGTGAATAGGTGAATAAGTCGGTTTAAGGGAAATATTTCTGTCATCCTGAACTTGTTTCAGGATCTTAAGAATGTCAGATTGACTTCTGTGGTTCAGGAACTTTTTATTTCTTCCTTCTCCCCTTTGCGGGAGAAGGTGGCACTTTGTGCCGGATGAGGGGTAAGTATCACCCACCCCTTCCTTGTCTTGCTCATTCGCGAATAACGGGACTGCAACGCCGTCGCCTGCGCGCCGCCGTTTCGCCCTTCGCTCATTCGTGCTCCCCTCAAGGGAGTGGATAAGGTTCATTCTGTCATTGTAAGATAGCGTGCGGCACCAATCAACACATTCTCCCTCCCTGATTAGGGAGGGCTGGGGTGGGTAACAATCAGAAGCCCAGAGGAACAGAGGGCAGGAAGGCAGGCTGATTACAGAAGTTATTTTTGTGCGCAGCACCGATAATGGCTTGACCTCCTGACATCCGGTCCTCCGTCTGCTATTTTCAAAACATCCAGTATTACCACCTAATTTTTGAATAACAAACTTCTGAAACAAGTTCAGAATGACAGTTATATTAAGATAGCCTAAATAAAATTTAAAACCTGAAAACACCCTACTGTCGCGGGTTAAGCGGCTATGCTTGCGGGGGGGGGGCAATTCAAAGCTTCTCTATACATCATTTTTCATCCTCCTGACTTTTTCTTTATTATTTACGATTTTTTTGTTTTTGTCAATACCAATAATTAATTAAACATTAATTTCTATGACTTTTCACAATTTAACGTTAAAATATAATTATAAGAGTTTTTGTAAAAGGAGTTGAGGTGTATGCCAAATTTTGAAAAGTTTACTAATTATTCTCAGGAACTGTTAAATTCTGCAGGTGCAATTATGCAGGAACACAAGAATTCTGAGATGCAGCCAGAGCATATAATGCTTGCTATGATAAAAGACAGCGGGGCAATAAAAGATTATTTAACGGAATTGAAACTTTTAAACCAAGGTTTTATTGATAAGATTGTTTCTGTTGTAAATTCTTTTCCCACTATTTCCGGTCCACCTTCTGGGCAGGTATTTTTATCAACGCAGACATACAGGCTGCTTGATTTAGCCGGTCAGCAGGCTGAGGAATTTAAGGATGAATTTATTAGCGCTGAATCAATTCTGCTTGCTATGACAAGGCTTGATAACAGTCCTATTCAACTGCTATTGAAAAATTACAATGTTGATTCTAATAAAGTTTTAAATGTAATGAAAAAAATAAGAGGTAATAAAAAAGTGGATAATAAAAATGCTGAAGAAAATATGAAAGCGCTTGAAAAATATTCGACTGATCTTACAGCTCTTGCTAGAAAAGGGAAATTAGATCCTGTAATTGGCAGAGATGAAGAAGTCAGAAGAATTATTCAGGTTTTGAACAGGCGTACAAAAAACAATCCTGTATTGATAGGTGAGCCAGGCGTCGGTAAAACAGCTATTGTTGAAGGACTTGCACAGCGTATTGTAAGAGGTGATGTGCCTGAAAGTTTGAAAGATGTAAAACTTGTTTCTCTTGATATGGGAGCACTTGTTGCGGGTGCTAAATTCAGAGGTGAATTTGAAGAACGTTTGAAAGCTGTATTAAAAGAGGTTGAAAATTCAAACGGCGAGATTGTAATGTTTATTGATGAACTTCATACAGTAGTCGGTGCGGGGGCGACTGAAGGCTCAATGGATGCAGGCAACCTTTTGAAGCCGATGCTTGCAAGAGGTGTCTTGAGAACAATAGGTGCTACAACGATTAATGAGTATCGTAAATATATAGAAAAAGACCCCGCATTAGAAAGACGATTCCAGCCCGTTATGGTCGGCGAACCGTCAGTTGAAGATACAATTTCTATCCTCAGAGGTTTGAAAGAAAAATATGAAGTTCATCATGGGATAAGAATTTTGGATAGTGCTCTGATTGCAGCTGCAAAATTATCTGACAGATATATAACTGACAGATTTCTTCCTGATAAAGCAATTGACTTGATAGATGAGGCCGCTTCATCTTTGCGTATCGAAATTGATTCAATGCCTGAAGAAATTGATAAGATGATGCGCCAGAAAATTCAGCTTGAAATAGAACGTGAAGCCCTTAAAAAAGAAGATGATGAAGATGCAAAAGCTAAAGTTGAGGATTTGACAAAACAAATAGATGATCTTGAAGGTAAAATTTCAAAATTAAAGACTCAATGGGAGCAGGAAAAAGCTTCTATCACAGGTGAAGCCGGAATTAAAGAAGAAATCGAAAAGGTTAAAAACAAAATTGAAGAAGCCGAACGAAATACAGATTTGCAGACAGCCGCAGAATTGAAGTACGGTAAACTTCTTGAACTGGAAAAGCAATTGAAAGCTGTTCAGAATAAAGAAAAAACAGACAACAAGCTTTTGAAAGAAGAAATAGATGATGAAGACATTGCAAATGTCGTAAGCAAGTGGACAGGAATTCCTGTAAATAAGCTTGTTGAGAGCGAAAAACAGAAACTTCTTAATATGGAAGAAATTCTTCATAAGCGTCTTGTCGGACAAGAAGAAGCTGTTGATACGGTTTCTGATGCAATTCGCCGCGCACGTTCGGGGTTGAAAGATCCTAAACGTCCGATTGGTACATTCCTATTCTTAGGTCCAACAGGTGTTGGTAAAACAGAACTTGCAAAATCTCTTGCAGAATTCATGTTTAATGATGAGGATGCACTTATTCGTATTGATATGTCTGAATATATGGAAAAACATAATGTTTCAAGGTTAGTCGGCGCTCCTCCGGGATATGTCGGCTACGATGAAGGCGGGCAGTTGACGGAAGCCGTTAGACGCAAACCGTATTCAGTCGTACTTTTTGATGAAATTGAAAAGGCTCACCCGGATGTTTTCAACATTATGCTTCAAATTTTTGATGACGGACGTTTGACTGATTCTAAAGGCAGGACTGTCGATTTCAAAAATACATTAATTATTATGACTTCAAATATCGGAAGTGATATAATTCTTGAAAATACACTAAATTCTATAGGTTCTCAACAAAACTTTGAGGATACTAAAGAAAAAGTTCTTGAAGTTTTGAGAAGCAGATTTAAACCTGAATTTTTGAACAGAATTGATGAAACAATATTCTTTAGAGCATTAAATATGCAGGATTTGACAAAAATTGTGGACATTCAGATGGACTATTTAAGAAAACTTCTTAAAGATCAAGAAATTGATTTTGAAATAACGAATGATGCAAAAGAATTTCTTGCAACACGCGGCTTTAACCCTGTGTATGGAGCAAGGCCACTTAAACGTGTCATAAGACAATTAATTGAAAATCCGCTATCAAAACAAATTCTTGCCCAGAAATTTTTGCGTGGAGATAAGGTAATAATTGATGTTGATAATGACGAAATAGTTTTTAAAAAAGCTTAGAAAAATAAGACCTCTTTTATTTGAGGTCTTATTTTTTATTATAAAAAAATTTTTATTTTAAAAACTCTTTCCAGTATGTTTTTGAAGAATCAGAAGGGTTTGTATCGCTTATTGCATATACTGCACAGGAATATCCGTATTTAGGTGCACTCCCTGAGAACGTACAATATTCTTCTCCGCTGACAAATCCATTAACTGTAAGAGGGTTATTATTACTTGAGCCTAAGCCTGAGCCTGCATTATTTTTATCTTCTTGTCCCATAGGTATTACCCTTCCATCAACAGTAAATATGAAAAGAAAAATATCATATCCGTATCTGTTAGGTCTTTTTTCTCCATTCACATCTACACATATAACTGGACCATTTTGGTTACTGTTTGCAGCAGGCCCGTCGTTAAATGCAAATATTCTTCCTATATTATCCATATAATATCCGGATGTATCACAGACTAATCTGGTGTTTGAATATTTATTATTCAAGGAATGAATCGTATATCCCTTTACATCATCAGTGTTTGAGTACTTGGCATCATTAACTTTTTGACCTCCCTTAAAATAGTTCATAAAAGTATTAAGAGATTGTATATATGAAGTACCGGTTCTTTGTGCTAACTCAGATACAGAACTGCCTTCAAGCTCTTTAAACAGCATAGCTGCCTGATTGAGTTCTGAATATGTTTTGGAGAGTGCAACCTGCAATTCTTTTTTATTTGTTCTGTTAATCAATGAAGGCATAGTCATTGCCGCTACAACTCCAATAATGCCGAGAGTTATCAATACCTCTGCCAAAGTAAATGCGACTTTACGTTGACTATCCGGCAGGGCTACGTGCGTAGCACCCTCTGCTAATGTAAATGCAATTTTTTTCTTAAGGAATTTGGAACTAATCCCCTCCCCTTGAGGGAGGGGAAGAAACGGGGAGGGGTAATTGAAGGATTGCGCAACAAGTGCGCAATGACATGGTTCCAAGCGGATTTTCTGTCTTGCTTGAACCCCCTCCCTGATTAGGGAACGCCCGCTTTGCAGAGGGTGAAAGGCGGAGCTGTTCCCGTTTATCGCAAAGCGGGTAAGACAGGGCTGGGGTGTGTATTGATTGCCACCCATCCTAACCTTCCCTAACAAGGGAAGGAACATATTTTTATTTATATCAAACTGTGATAAAGAAACACTATTATTATTCCTGATAATAGCATATCTTCCTCCCCTCTTACCTTCTAATCTTCCGGTAACGAGATCCCGAAACAAGTTCAGAATGCCCCTTATATAAAGATCCCCTAAATAAAATTTAAAACCTGAAAACGCCCTAATGTCGCGGGTTAAGCGGCTACGCTTGCGGGGGGGGGGCAATTCAAAGCTTCTCTATACATCATTTTTCATCCTCCTGACTTTTTTTCTTTTATTATTTACGATTTTTTGTTTTTTGTCAAGATATAAAAAAGGAACCTCTATAGTAGAGATTCCTTTTTTTTATTGTTTATTTAAATTACGCTTTAGCAAGCTGTTTGGCAAATGATTCTGAGCTGCGTGATTGAATTTCTTCTTTAATTTTGTTGATAAATTCATCAACGCTCATTGCCCCAACCTGACCAATGCCTCTTGCTCGAACTGCAACTGCGTCGGCTTCAATTTCTTTATCACCGACTACGCACACATAAGGAATTTTCTTGTCCTGCAGACTTTCTCTTATTTTATAATTCATACTTTCTGAGCGGTCGTCAAGATTTACTCTGATTCCTGCATCGCGCATTTTTTTGTAGATTTTTTCTGCAAAATCAATATGTTTTTCGTTTGAAATCGGAACGATTGCAACCTGTGTCGGTGCAAGCCATGTCGGAAATGCTCCTGCATAGTGTTCAATTAAAATTCCATGGAAGCGTTCCATAGAACCAAAAATTACGCGGTGAAGCATTACGGGAGTTTTCATAGAACCATCTTTGTCCTGATATTTGATGTCAAATCTTTCTGGCAGGTTAAAATCAAGCTGAATTGTTGCACATTGCCATGTTCTGCCAAGTGCATCTTTGACTTTAAAGTCGATTTTGGGTCCGTAAAATGCTCCGTCGCCTTCGTTAATATCGTATTTCATTCCGCGTCTGTCCATAGCTTCTTTTAATCCGGCTTCAGCTCTGTTCCAGTTTTCAATTTCACCAACATAACTTTCAGGACGTGTTGAAAGTTCAACTTCAAATGACATATTGAAAATAGCCATTGTATCTGCAACAAAATCAATGATTTCGTTGATTTCATCAACAAGCTGCTCAGGGGTGCAGAAAATGTGGGCATCATCTTGCGTAAAGCCTTGAACACGTGTTAAGCCCGACAGTGCTCCTGATTTTTCTTTTCTGTAAACAGTACCGAGTTCAGCCATTCTTAAGGGTAAAGAGCGGTAAGAATGTCTGTTTGCCTGATAAATTAAGATATGGAACGGGCAATTCATTGGTTTCAGGATAAATTGGTCATCACTATCTTCGTCTTTTTGAATAAAGAACATATTTTCGCGGTAATGATCTGCGTGGCCTGAAATTTCCCAGAGTTTTGATTTTGCAATATGCGGCGTGTTAACAATTACGTAACCACGTTTTCTATGTTCTGTTCTCCAATAATTTTCTATTTCTTCTCTGACTATAGCTAAATTTGGATGCCATAAAACAAGTCCTCCGCCGAGTTCATCTCTTGTTGAGAACAAATCAAGCTTTGCACCGAGTTTTCTGTGGTCGCGTTTTTCAGCTTCTTCCAGAAAATGTAGATAATCAGCTAAGTCTTCTTTGCTCCAGAATGCTGTTGCATAAATCCTCTGGAGCATTTTATTTTTTGCGTTTCCTCTCCAGTAGGCACCTGCTACTTTTAGAAGTTTAAATGCATTTGCTTTAATATATGAGGTATTTGGAAGGTGAGGCCCTGCACAAAGGTCGTTAAATAAAACATTTCCGTCTTTATCTTTTGTCAGGTACAAAGTCGGATTGTCATTTTTGTGTTCTTCAAGAAGTTCTGCTTTGTAAATCTCGCCTTCTGCCTTAAATTCTGCAATTTGCTTTTCAACATCAGGAATTACATATTTTTCAAATGAAAGATTTTGTTTAGCAATGTTTTTCATTTCTTCTTCAATTTTTACAAGGTCTTCCTGTGTGAAAGCATGGCCGTCTGTTAAATCGAAGTCATAATAAAAACCGTTTTCAATAGCAGGTCCGATAGCCAACTTTGCTGACGGAAACAGCTTTTGAACGGCTTGTGCCATAATGTGTGATGTTGAGTGTCTTAAAACACTTAAAGTTTCGTTGTTCTTTTCCATTTTTTATCCTTATCTATCCTTTACAGGCAAATTTACTATACATAACAACACTTATATATACATTTGCCCCTGGGGCGGATCCCCCTAACTGCTACAATCAAATAGTATCACCGATATAATACAATTACAATATTTTTTTGATTTGGTTATAATTTGACATGATTTTTATTTTTTGAAAATAATAGTTAAGAAAGGGGAATTTGTTATGTTTTTAGATAAAATATTTTCAATTGTGCCTAAATATTATGAAGAAGGGTGGATTAAGTTTGATGTATTGAAATTATTCGGAAAAAATTTTTTATACATATATCGCGGATTTAAAATTTATGATGTTTATGCTGATAAATTTAATGAATATTTTAAAGCTAATGATATGGAATTAAAAATAAAGAATTTAAAGAAAAATATGGATAAAATCTCTTGTGATTACATAGATTTTTACATGGGATTATCGAAATATTGGGGAAAGTATTTAACAAAGAATTACTGGTCAAAATATGATAAAGAATTATTGCAAAAATATGAAAAAATGGAGTTCAGCCAGCCATTTCCTGAAATTGTAACATTTCGCGGAATAACTTTTCATAATAAATACGGTTTGAACGATTTGCCGCAGGAGGTTTTGAAGTCAATAAACGGTAAAGATATAATTGATGCCGGCGGATATAACGGTGATACTGCTTTTATATTTAAAGACTTGTTTCCTGAGTCAAATATATATGTTTATGAACCGTTATCCGTATATTTAGATATTTTAAAAAAAGTTGCAGAAAGAATAAATTCTGTCGGGGGTGGGGCGGTTATTCCGCTTCATAAAGGTTTAGGATCAAAGCAGGAACGTATTGACCTGTCATTTAACAGTCCCGTTGAAAATTGTGAAATCACAACTTTTGATGCGGATTACAAAGGAAATAATTTAGGCTTGATAAAAATGGACACTGAAGGTTTTGAAAGTCAGATTTTGGCAGGCTGTGCAGAGATGATAAGGAAATACAAGCCTGTTCTTGTAATTGCAATTTATCATACTCCGGAGGATTTTTTTGATATGAAAGCAAAGCTTGCAGAATTAAATCCTGATTATAGATTTATGATAAGACGAAGTGAGTTTATATGTCCAAACTTAGATTATGTCTTAATAGCTTACTAATTATTAGCATTGTCAGTATATCTAAGCAATTTGCCTGGTACTGCCAAGCCTGTGATTAATAAAATTGGTGTAATTATCGGAAAGAATAGATTTATGACAAACAAAAGAATTGCAATAATTATGCCCCATTTAAGCTGTCCCGTTATATCGTAAAATCTTTTTGAAAAAGCTGCAAACATCAGCCATATAGCAATTAATAGTAAACTAATACATACAGGAAAGAAAAATCCGGCTAAGCCAATAAGTTTTAATAAAACTACCGGTATTGCAAAAAATATACTGCTTAATATTCCCCAGAAGAAATCTAATCTTCCTATAGGACCATCTATTTTCCAGATGCTTTCGCTTTTTTCAAATTCATTGATCATAAAAAACTCCTTTATTCATACAGAATAATAGGAGTTTTTTTTTTTTTTTTTTTTTTTTCATCATTTATATAGCGTATTTTTATTCTTTATTTCCAAATAATTTAACACCTGCTGCTGTAATTAGTGCCGATGCTCCTCCTGTTATTAATGCCCATTTTGTCTGAGCTACTTTGGGAATATATCTTTTTACATCATTATAGTGCACATCTGTAAGCATGCTGTCAATAATAGGTTTGATGTCTTTTTTAGCCGATTCAAGCATATCTTTTTTCAAAAGTATTCCGTTTTTCTCAACTTTTGAAAGATTTTTGTAAAGCTTAAGCTCCTTATTTGAAATATTCAAAGAGATATCTTTTGCTGATTTAAACATATCTATTATACTGTCATCAATGGGACTTTGAGCTTTGAAATTCTCTTCTCCAATAAAATCTACTATTCTTTTTTTAGCTATTTTAATAATATCTTTAGGTAAAATATCTCTTTTACTTAATTCTTTGAAATATTTTTCCAGAGACATGTTTGTCCCTTTTTTCTTTGTCATATCAGAGATAAAACTATCAATTTTTTTACCGGCTTCTTTTACTAGGTTCTCTTGGTGTTTCAATTGTTCGTTAAAATCTTTTGCGGGAATTTTATCTCCCGGAAATGCATTATTGATTCTGATTTCTAAAGAATCAAGCGAGGCTTTTGCGGGTATTAAGGACCAGGAATTAGCATAGGTTTCAAGGGATTTAGCATTTTGCATATTATCAATTGTTTTACAGAATATGTCGGGTGTACTCTGTAAAAGTTCATCCATATTTTTAGCTGCGCGCGGAGCAAGATTGTAACCTGCTAAAGCTCCTGCGGTACCTGCACAAATTCCTGTATATGCTGCCATTATATTATTTTGAGTTCTGTTATTGGAATTTTGTATGGAATTTACAGGCATTATTTTTCCCCTTTTTTGTACTTTTCTTTATTAAAACCCGTAAATATTTAAATTGCTACTATATATGCTTAATGTTACAAAAAGTTACGTATACTTTGCAGAGTAGATGTTTTTTGTTGTAAAATATCTATTAAAAGAAAGAGGTATAGATATGAATACAGCAGTTTTAGTAGGCAGAGTCGGTCGCGATGCTGAAATCAGATATTTTGAATCAGGAAAGGTTAAGGCAAATTTTTCAATTGCTGTAAACCGCTGGGATCCTAAAACAAAATCAGAAGTCGCTGATTGGTTTAATATTGATGTTTGGGATAAACTCGCTGAATTTGCCGGGGAATATGTAAAAAAAGGTATTCAGGTTGCAGTTGACGGAAGAATAGGACAAAATAAGTGGACTGATAAAGCTACTGGAAATGAAAGAGAAAATTTCCTGATTATTGCAAACAGCATAAGATTATTAGGTTCAAAAAGGGATGTTGAGCAGGAATTATGATAATTAATTCTAATATTGTCGGAATAATTGCCGATGATTTGACGGGGGCAAATGATACGGCATTACAGTTCTTTTTGAAAGGCGCAAATACCCAGATTTTATTATCTGATGAAATTGAGCCTTTGAATATTAAAAATACCCAGACCTGGGCTATTTCAACAGAATCACGAAATGTTGAGCCGGAAATTGCTTATGAAAAAGTTTTGAAATCCGCGAAAATGTTTGTTGATAAACTAAATCCGGATTTTTTCTATAAAAAAATCGATTCAACACTGAGAGGAAATATTGCTGTTGAAGTTTTGGGTATTTTAGCTGTTCTTGAATATGATGCCGCAATTGTTGTGCCGGCTTTCCCTGCTGAAATCAGAACAACAGTCGGTGGTTATCATCTTTTGAAAGGTGTTCCGATAGAAAGAACAGAAATGGCAAGAGATCCGTATTCCCCTATTTTTGAATCTCATATTCCTACATTATTAAAATCTCAGGTGCTTCCTCAATATCAAAATCTTATAGGCAGTCTTGAACTTAAAACCATTATGAAAGGCGCCGGTCCTATTTTGCAAAAAATTAATGAGCTGGTGAAAGAAGGCAAAAAACTTATTGTTGCTGATGCTGTTTCAACTGTTGATATTGAACAGATTGCACTGGCTATTAAAAAATCAGAAAATAAAATTTTACCTGCCGGAACCGCAGCTTTTGCTCAGGCGCTAGGTGAATACTGGTTTGCGGATTTGGACGCAGAACATATTATAAAGACATTCCCACGCCTGCCTAAATTTATTGTTTCAGGCAGTGCAACCCAAATTACTGCAAATCAGATTGAAAAGCTTGAAAACAGCGATGAATTTGATGATGTTTTAACTATAAGCCTTGATTTGAAAACGGTTCTTGACGGGGTGAAAGATGAGCTTGTTGAACGCATCGTTTCAAATCTCAGATTTGAAAATACCGTTGTCGTTCATACATCAAAACTTATAAAAGAATTTGACGGATTTTCGGAAGACTCTTTGAATGCAGAATTGACAAAAGCCAATCTCGCATCGGTTATAACTGATTTTCTTGCAGAATTAACAAGACGGGTGTTAGCCCGCAAAGAAGCTATTTTAATAACTTTGGGCGGTGAAACATCTTATAAATGCTGCAGTGCAATCGGTGCTTATCAGCTTCAGCTTATTGATGAAGTTGCCCCAGCAATTGCTCTGACGCTTGATCATAATGCGCAATGGATTGTTACAAAGTCAGGAAATCTTGGCACTGCAAATACTTTAATTGATATTTTAAAATATTTTGAAACTCATGGCGGTTTGCAAAATGAATAAAATCGCTATTACAACAGGAGACCCCAATGGCATCGGAGCTGAAATTACAATTAAAGCGCTAAATAAGCTTAATCTGCCTTATGACAGTGTTGTTTTAATTTCTAATAAAAAGATTTTAGATTTTTACGGTGAGAGATGCCATTCTGAACTTGTTTCAGAATCTAATCCTTTAATTGCTAATAAATACCAGATTATCGAAATTCCGTATGATGCGGATATTGAACCAGGAAAAGTTACAAAGAAAGCAGGAGAATTTTCTTTTCAATCCGTTAAAAAAGTCTGTGAAATAAATGCAAAAGCTATAGTTACTGCTCCTGTTGCAAAAAATGCTTTGTATCTTGCAGGACATAAATTTAACGGCCAGACTGAAATCCTGCAGAAATATCTCGCCCATGACAATCAGCTTGCTGAGATGTTGTTTGTTGCCGGAAAGTTCAGAGTTCTTCTTTTGACACGTCATATTGCATTAAAAGATATTGTTCTTACAAAAGAAATGGTTGTTGAAAAAATTCTTAATTTAAAAGAATTTTTTGTAAAACATTTAAGAATTACAGAACCAAAATTTGCACTGTGCGGGTTTAATCCTCATGCGGGCGAGGATGGAATTCTGGGGCGGGAGGAAATAGATATTTTAATTCCTGCTGTTGAAGAACTGCGTTCAAGAGGTGTTAATATTACAAATCCCCTTCCTGCTGATACATTGTTTGTTAATGTCGCAAAAGAATATTTATCAGATGTACAGAAGGTCGGGGAGCTGATATCAAAAAATGTACTGACATCTTGCCTTCCTGCCCCCGGTTCTTCTGTTTTTGACTGCTGTATCGCGAATTATCATGATCAGGGTTTAATCCCTATAAAAACCGTTGCAGGAAATAAAACAGTTAATATGACAATAGGACTTGATATTATAAGAACTTCTCCTGGACATGGAACGGCTTTTGATATCGCAGGGAAAAATATCGCAGATGAAACAGGCATGATAGAAGCAATAAAAGCTGTTTTGTAAATTAAAGTTAATTATCATGCAAATTTTTTTATTTTTGTGCTTTAATCCTTGTGGAGGTATGAAAAATGAATAAAGCAGGTCCTATTCTTATTACAATGGCAATGTTCGCTGCAGGTTATAGTGCATATCAAGGTAAATCTCAAGTTGCAAATTTTAAGGAAAAAGTTTTAAATATGGATTCAACACGTTATAAAAATGCGTGTAAGAGATTGGATAAAGAACTTTTAAACAAACCTTCAAGTTTGGAAGAGCATACGCATAATTTTTCTAAAGAAATAAATTTTTGGCGCAATGAATATAAAGCTGCTAAGGATTCCATAGAAGCTTTAAAACTTGACGGGATGGCTAAAAAAGCTTATATCGAAGGTGCTCAACTCGTAAAAGACAGTGTTAAGGCCGCAGCTAAATTATGAACTGTAAATAACATCAGCTATTAAAAACTTATTCTTCTGGGGTAATTTTTCGGGATTTTCCAGCCATGACGCTGGATTATTGCTGTACAATAGGTACCTCCATTGCCTAAATTACAACCTCTTATACTATTAGTGTATAGTGTGTCTTCATCACCATCCCATAGGTATAATGTGGGCTCCATCCCTTTTTTGTATAAATATTTCCAGTCAGGACTATTGTTTATTGGATAAAATTCAAACGCAAAAGAGCATATCCCCCTTATTTCATCATAGGTTCCGTTAGATTTATTTATGCATTTTTCAGGATTTTTAGGATAAAATACAATGTCGCGGTTTTCATGCTCCGAAAAAGAAAAAGCGCTTCCATCAGCTAAAAAGTAAAGAAAGATCTTTTTTCCACTATGGTCTTTTGCTTCTTTTTTATGAGTAATTTTCAAATACGGTGCAAGGTATTTTTGAAAAGATTCATCATTTTTGTCTGCCTGATTAACTGTATTTCCTTCATCATCAATAACCTCAGCATTAAAATAACTCCAGCTTTCGACTTCTCCATTATCAACAATAGATTGTAAGATAGCCTGATTCATAATAGAATAGAATTTTTTCAATCTTGCTTCTGCTACGCTGTTTGTGTAATTTTGAATTAAAGCCGGCATGGTCATTGCAGCGACCACCCCTATAATTCCTAAGGTAATCAAGACCTCCGCTAATGTAAACGCGCAGCGTTTACAAGGTGAATAAGAGAATAAGTG
>CALVEO010000049.1 GCA_944326615.1 Candidatus Gastranaerophilales bacterium
TGCGAAATCTATAGCCATCGGTTATCAATCGACGGCCTATGGTAACGGTTCAATCGCTATTGGAAGTTCAATGACAAGTGGAGAGCAGCATGGTGGTAATGAGCTTATCGGTGCACATACTGGAGGTCTTCGTTCCATTGCTATAGGTAATGGTTCCAGTTCAATAAGTTCTGATTCTGTTTCATTAGGAACATCTGCACATGCTGGTTTCAATGCAGCCGGTGCCATAGTTGGCACTAATGCTATTGCTATCGGCTTTTCATCTCAAGCACTTAGCAACTATTCAATTGCAATAGGCAGTGAGACACGTGCATCCAGTCTAAATTCCGTCGCTATAGGCGATGAATCAAAGACTTATGGAGCGAATAGCATAGCCATAGGTAGAGAAGCTTTTGCCGGAGTAGAAGATGATGGTGCTATTAATAACGCTATTGCAATGGGTAACCAGTCTATTGCCTCTGGGGCAAGTTCAATAGCAATAGGTACAGGTTCAAGTGCTGTTGGGGTTGATGGAATTGCCATAGGTAATGGTGCAAAATCTGTTGGTCCCGAGTATGGCAGTGCTGGTTATAATATAGCAATAGGCAGCGGAGCCATGGGTAATGCTGAAGCTGGACAGTATTCAATAGCTATTGGGCATCTAGCACTTAATAAAATGAATAGCATAGTTGGTTCTGCCCCTAATATAGGTATTGGCTATCAATCCTTAATGAATCTTGTGGGTGGGACGGATAATGTATCTGTTGGTTTCATGGCACTTCCGAATTTGGTAAGCGGTGGTAGTAATGTTGCTATAGGCCCAAGAGCCTGTCGATATGTAACCGGTAGTAACAAAACATGTATCGGTAGTAATTCAGGTCCTAAGGAAGATTCAGCCTGGGCTCAAAGTGATGATGTTGTTGAGCGTATTTTTATTGGCAGTAAATCTAAATTTGACGACGGTACAGCAGTGTTGGAGGTGCATAATGATAGTACACTGGAAGGGACATTAAATGATTATGGTAACATAAATAAAACGGCTGTAGTAGTACATGGAGCATTAGTCGTAACCGGTCCAATTTATAACCTAGCAAAAGACAAAGGTGTCGGCAATAAGAAGAAAATGTGGGGGCTAGTGGAATTTGATGGTACAGCTTTGCATCAAGGGAGTCAACGAGATTTCCGCGACGATGCGAATCATTACACAGATTATACCATAGATGATGTTGATACGAATTTTGCTTCATTTAAAGGTAAATGGTCTGACCGTCGTTTGAAATACGTGGGCAAAGAAAACACAGCAGGATTAGACAAAATCCGTCAGTTAAAAGTGTTTAATTATACCTTCAAAAAAGATGAAAAGAAAACACCACATGTCGGCGTTATCGCCCAGGACTTACAAAAAGTCTTTCCAGATGCGGTTAAAAAAGGCGTCGACGGCTTTTTGACCATCCGTATGGAAGACATGTTCTATGCAGTAATCAACGCAATAAAAGAACTTGATTCCCGCGTAACCGCGTTAGAAAAAGAAAATCAAGAACTAAAATCCCGTCTTGACAAATTAGAAGCAAAAATCAAGTAATGCTCTAAGCCAAAACCCATTTGGAGGGTGGAGCGGCACGCTCCTCCTCCCTGATTAGGCAGGGGTGGGTAACAATCCTAAATGTCAATAAACAACTTGCCACCCATCCAACCCTATCCAGGGAAGGAATTGTACCTTGACAATTAAAAGTTAACGCTCCCCCTCCCTAGATGGAGGGCTGTGGAGAGGGTTAGCAGAAGCTAAGAGGGTAGGAGGGTATGAAGATAAGCCTTTTACTGTAAAAGCCCTACCCTCTAAATCCGCCTGCCTTCTAAACCAGCCTATCGTGCATTGTAAAAAGTTTATATTATCAAAAATAAACGTATTGCAGATTCTCTGCATAAATTGTTTATTTTTCATTCCTTCTCCCGTCGAAAAAGACGGGAGTTTTTTTATTGTAACAAAAAGCCGGTATTAATACCGGCTTTACATATCCTTAATCATCAACTATGCTTTAGCGCTTTATTTAGCAACTAAATCTTCTGTTTCTTCAATCTTTTTCATAACATCATCTATTTCCTCTTTTAGATATTCCAGGAATAGACCTATTTCTTCTTTAAAACTGTATACACCAGGCCAAGTTATGTAACCAAACATATTTTACATCTCCTTTTTGTCTAACCACATTTTTTTTATCGGCTTTTTAGGAGAAAATCTTTAAAAATTCTGATTAATTGTTTAATAATTTGTTACAATATTCGTTTAAGTCATTACATTTGTATTTGGGGATATAATCAGTATTATAATTTTCAGCTATTTTTCTGATATTGCCTACTGCAGAAATTATTATGATTTTTGTGTTTTTGTATTCTTTGAAAAATTTTATCTGTTTAATAAACCATTCACCGGCATATAGAGGTAGAAAATCCGACTCCATCTGCATATCTGTCAGTATAAAGTCGTATGGCGCATCAATTGATGCCATTAACCTTTCAACACCTTCTTTTGCGGAATTTGCAGTTTCTATTTCTATATTGTCTTTAAATATTTGTCTTAAGGCGTCTTTGTGATAGAGAACCCACTTTGAAGAATCATCAACTATTAAAATCCTTTTTTTCATAAAATTATTATATCAAAAAAGCCGCTATGTTAAAGCGGCTTTTTATATATTCTAAAATTTTAGTCAATCGGAACATTAATTATATATTCATCTCCCTGACGAATTTTCGTTATGTTGTCGGTATCAATATCTTCGCCGAAGTTAAACGCCTGAGAAAATCTTATAATTTCTTTTTTGTTATGTTTATTTTTCTCTCCTGCAGCGTTAATTATTAATGTTTTGCCTTCGGTTTTTACTTCAACGTTTTTATCATTATTGTCAAAAGGTCTTAAATCAATTACAATTTTGTAGCTGTCAGGTGTTTTTTCAACATGGGCAAAGCCTGAGGCAGTTCTTTCCATTCTTTCCTGAGCATTGAAAGCTCTTCTGTCATATCTTTCCTGGGCTTTAAGCGCGCGTCTTTCCATTTTGTCAAAACTTTTTTCTCTCTGCATAATGGCTTTGTCAATTCTTCTCATCTGGGATACAGGATCCATCATTCTTTTGAAGTGCCAGTCTGTTACTACATAAAATGCTGCAAATGCGCCCAAGAATACAAGTAATCCTGTTAAAACATGTTTCAATACAGGGTGTTTGCATAAAAAACAATTGTCAAAGTCTTCGTGTCTGTAGTTGTTATCTTCCATTATAAAACTCCTTTCTTTCGGTTTTATTTTAGTATAAAAATTAATTTCTTAAAGTAAATTACCCCGTTGAGCTATTAGTATTGAAATATAATAAAATATATGTTATTATATAAATGAGTGTTATAGAAGGGGTACTATATTATGGCTAAGATTTTGGTTACAATGCCTGATGATTTTCTACATAAAATTGATGGTGTAGCATTAAATGAACAAAGAAGTAGAAGCGAGCTTATCAGAGAAGCTCTAAGAACATATATGCGAAGGATGTATATTAAAAATCCTCAAAAATCCGAAACTGATGCAAAAACTCTGGAATCCCTGCTCGGCTAAGTTTTTAAAAGTTTTTCTACCCATTTTATAAGGTTTGATATCTCATAGGGTTTGGGTATATATAAATCTGCTCCGGCTGCTAATATGAGTTCTTTGTCATGAAGGATTGATGTAACTATTAGTTTTGTGTTGTCATAAGCAGAATTTTTACGGATTTTTTTACATAATTTTAGCCCGTTCATGCTTTCGAGATCTCCGGCGTCAAGAATTAATAATGCTGGAATTTGCTTTTCTTCTTTAATATCGTGTATTACTTTAACCTCGTATCCTTGAAGGTTTAGAATAGTGGTCAGTAAAACATTCATCGCTTCATCATTTTCCATGATAAATATTTTATTGTTAATTTCATCTTCAACAGAATTTTCCGCAGTTATTCCCGGTCTTTCAATTAAATAATTTGATTTAGCCGGAAGATTAGCCAGCTTATGAATTCTCAGCAGAGTTCCGAGTAATTGTGAAGCATCTTTGTATTGGATGAATTCATTTGTAACAACTCCTATGGTTGTGTGGACAAAGTTTGAACGTCTGCCGGCAAATTCGTCCCCCTGCATAAGCATAAATCCTCGTCTGTTATCCTGATTAGAATAAAATTTTGAGGCAACAGAATCAAATGCAAATGTCAGATAATTTGCTATCTTTTCGGCTTTCAGACTGTCTGTAATTAGTATAAAGCTGTTATATGTAAAAGCACCGAGATAATCGTTTTCAGTGAGTGCGGAATGTATAATTGCACAGAATGTCTGGATAAGTTTATCAGATGCAAGCTCTGTGTATGTTTCTTTATAGTTATTAAAGTTTTCTATGCTTATGAGCATTACAGCCCAAGGAGTATTTTCATTTACAATTCTTTTCAGTGCTCGTAAAGAATAATTTTTCCCTGGCAGAAGATGTTTTGTATCCATATTGGATTCAAGTTCGCGTCTTAGATGTGCTTTTATTCGTATTATAAATTCATCAGGGTTAACAGGTTCTGAGATAAAATCATCTGCTCCGTTTTCCAGAACTGAAATTTTATCCTGCAGTTCTGCAGATTTTGATGTCGCGATTATTACAGGTCTCATGTTATAGGTAAGAGCGCGGATTTTTTTACAGTAATCTGACAGATCGCTGTCAATACTGTCAGATATTATTATTAAATCAGGTTCTTTATCCTGAATTAATTTCATAGCTGATATAAGATTTTTTGTAATATGAACTTTGTTGCTTTTGCTTTCGAGAAGTTTTTTGTATTTTGTGGAAAGCTCGCGTCTTTTGTCAATAATTAGTGTTACTGTCTGCATTTTTCCCTCGCTTGTTTTTCGATATTTGCGCAGGGCAGGCACAGTTCAAATGTCGTAATATTATTTTCTGATTTAACAGAAATTGTTCCGCCCATTTTTTCTGTCAAATTTTTGGTTATATACAATCCCAGACCACTTCCCTGGACTTTTCTTGTAAGAGGATTATCAATTCGTGAAAATTTGTTGAATATTTTTTCATAACAGTCTTTGGGAATTTCTGGCCCGCGGTTAATGACTTTTATAGATACCTGATCATTTTTATCCCTGATTTCTATTTTAATTGTTGAATTTTCATCGCCGTATTTGGCAGCGTTTTCAATCAAATTTGTCATAATCTGCTGAAATTTATCTTTGTCTGCAAGAACCGGAGTAACCTGATTGTCTTGATGAATTTTAAAAATTTTATCCTTGTACTGGTTTTTAACAATCGCTGTTATTGTTTCTATTACAGGTTTTACAACAAATTCTTTGTAGATAAGATTGTCTTTTGTATTTTGGAGTTTGGTAACAGATAGCATATTTTCAACAAGATTAATAAGTCTGTTTGACTGATCTACTATAATATTAAGGAATTTTTTTTTGCTGTTATCGTCAATTTTGTCCCATGAAGTGAGCATTGTCTGTGAAAAGCCTCTGATTGAAGTTAGAGGTGTACGCAGTTCATGGCTTATTGTTGATATGAAATCTTCGTAATCTTTATTTTCCATAAAAATATTATAGCAAATTTTTTTGATTTGTTAAGGTGTTAATTCAGGCTGTTTTAAAGATGCAAGTTCAGTTATT
Source organism: Candidatus Gastranaerophilales bacterium (assembly GCA_944326615.1). GTDB lineage: Bacteria > Cyanobacteriota > Vampirovibrionia > Gastranaerophilales > Gastranaerophilaceae > Stercorousia. The sequence goes on from CALVEO010000049.1 coordinate 5,641, forward strand.
ATATCTTTAATTTCATCTGATATATCTTCTGTTCCTGATATGTTTTGTTTAACAGCCTGTGCAAAATCAGCTTTTTTAAATTCGTGCAGTCCTCGGTGTTTGAAAAATTCTTCAAGAAATTCAACTGTGGAACTGCTTTTATGCATATCTTCTACAGGCGCAAGCGATATATTTTCTGTGGTATAGTTAAGTGTTTTTATAATAAGGTTTTCAGGCAGTAAATCTTCAAATTCCCCGCTCTTAAGCAGATGAATTTTATCGAAATTACGTAATTTCGGTTTAATTTCTTCCAGATTAGCTTCTGCGTCATTATCAAGAAGAATAAATACCGGTATTTTAAGAGTTTCTACAAAGTTATAAAAATATTTTACAACCTGATTTTTGCCGCCGGCAGATATTATGTGTATTCCGTTTTTGTCAAAATCGTAACCGCAGATTTTAGAAAATTCCGGCAGAAGAGTTTCTTCTGTTATTCCTTCGCATAATAAAACTTTTTTTACCGGAAAACCGTATGAATTGTTGTCGGGTGTTGTATCTCCGAGAGTTTTAAGCCATTTTAAGTTATTTGGAATATCGTCAGGCAGTATATTTAATATGGCTCTGTAATTAATTTTGTTTTTGAGAAGTTTTTCAGTATTACTATTAAGGTTAAACAGAGATTTTTCATAGTCATACAGCCTTTGATTTATAAGATAATCATCATTTTGTTTGTCAAATGACGAATTAATAATTTTTTCAGCAAGATTTCTTAATTCTTCATAATCAATAGCATCAAGCTCCTGTCTTTTTATTTTTGGTTCTATAAGATTAGAATTTATAATGTCTTTAAATACTCTGAGATACTTCGTTTCAGTATCTTTAAAACGGGTAAGCCTGTCTGCAGATATTATTAATTGTTCTTTTGTAAGCGGTTTTATTTTCAAATTGTTTATCCTTAATTGTTACATTTGTTAATTAAAATTTAATGAATTTAGCAAATTTTTTATGTTTTCTTTTTTTATTATAATAAGTAGTGGAGTGTTATTGTGTATTCATTAAACGTAAATACCCGTCCATATAGTTATTATAACACAGTTAAGGCTGGTAATAATATAAGTATTGATAAAAATAAAGATGAAAACAAGCAGCCTCAGCGTGTATATGTTTCAAATCCTGATAAGCCTTTATATACACCTGTTTTCACTGCTTCAAGGTTTAGAACAGAGCTTTCGTCAAAAGATGAAAAAAATAAATACAATGAATTGACAAAACTGGCGGATAAGGATACGAAAAAACAGCTTAATGCTCTTTTAAAATCCGGAATTTTACTGAATTCATCTTCCAATGACAATTCCACAACTCTTGATAATTTGTATAAAATAGCAACAACGCCAAGAGCTCAAGGTCTAAATAATGCGGTTATGTTGAGAGATACAGTCAATACCCTTGCTGATCCTTATACTATAACCCAGCAGTTCGGCAATATTCCTGCGAAATACCAGCAGCAGGTTATTCAGGCGTCAGGGGATAACCCTGCTGATATTAATGTAGAACATTCAGGAACCTGCGTTGCTTCAAGCATTGAATTTAATCTGGCTCAGAAATATCCTGCAGAATTTGCAAGGTTTGCAGAAGGGTTAAGCTCTCCGAATTTGTCTGTTAAAAAGACAATAAAGATGAATAATCTGGCAGACAACACGCTCGATGCAATCTGGCTTTTGAATGCATTTGAAATTCCTTATGAAGCTCAGGATTTTGATAAAGCAACATTGACTTTTGCACCGGACAAAGATGCAATTATAAGAGCTTTTATTCAGACAGTTGATAAAGACAAGCTTGAAAGAACACCGCTTGATGTATTAATGCAGTCAACATTTATGCAGGTTGGCTCACAGCAGTCTTATGACAGTCTGACTGATAAAAGGGCAGGAAAATTTAACCAGAACGATAAAGGTCTGATTGAATTTGAAAAGACTTTTACTGAATCTGTTGTAGAGGATAAAAATAAAATTTCCGTTACTTACCAGACAGTTGATGAAAATGCAAGACTTATCGGGTATGAAACAAGTTTTGACACTATGAAAAAGCAGATAACCGATGCATTAAATTTAGGTGAAAATGTAATTATAGGTTATACTCAGGTAGATAATACCAATACTATAATCAATGGTCATGAAATAACGATTACCGGAGTGAAGACAGATAAAAACGGCAAAATGGTATTTATTTGCAATGATACTGATGATAATTCTTCTCTGCCTGTTGAGTATTCAGAAGACTATCTGCTTCCCAAAATTCATCATGCTGCATTGCCGCAGGCTGTGGTTGCAAATGATGTTAATTTAGTTGAGAACTGGATTGAAGGTTTGAAAACTTACAAGGAACTTAAGAAAAAGACTCAGATGAACAATCAAAATCAAATACAATTAGCGGCTTAATGTTATTTAACATTGAGCCTAAATTTTAGCAAAAAAAATATTGACGGTGTTTAATTAATTAAAAAGGTGAAAAAATATGAATTTAATAATTAACGGTTTAGCGAAAGTTTCATTTAAAGCTGCGGCTCCGCAACAGGTAAAACAACCTGCAGTAAATGCAGTTCCTTATGATACTTTTGAAAAATCTGATAAAAAAGAATTGCCGGCGTCTGAATATTCTTCATCATTAAAAACAGCAGCTCCAAAATATTCTTCCGGGGATTATACAACAGCTAGTATTTTCTATATTTCAGATTTGCATGGAAAAATGACCAATATGGAAAGAATTTGTGAAATGGCAAGATTATTTGATGCAAATTCAACTGCTGCGGCAAAATTAAAGCTTGCATCAGGAGATATCCTTTTAGGTTCAAATCCTATGACTAATAAAGTGGCAAGTAATTTCTTAAACTGGATTGGAGTTAAAGATAATGCCTTAGGAAATCATGAGCTTGATGCTACTCCTGCGGCTCTGGCAGAATCTTTAAAAGATGCTAAGTATAACCTTCTTGCAGCAAACGTATCGGTAAATCCATCAAGTCCTATGTCAGGTAAAATTAAAAAATCAGTTATAGAAGAGTATAACGGAATAAAATTCGGCATAATCGGTACTGCCCCGTCTGATGCGCTTGAAAGAGTCGGAACAAGAGAATCTCTTGATGATATTAGTATAGACGATTTTGATACTACTGTAAAAAAGGTGCAGGAAGAAATTAATAATTTGAAATCCCAGAATGTAAATAAAATTATTGTTCTTTCTCATTCCGGAAAGGATGCAGATAAACGTCTTGCACAGGAAACAGACGGTATTGATATTATACTCGGTGCCCATACTCATGATTTGTATAAAGGTGTAAAAGAAGGTGAAAATCTTGTATATTCAAAATCCGGTGAACCGGTTATTTTAACGCAGATTGGCAAAGACGGTGAATATGTTGGTGTTCTGAATACAGTCTTTGATAAAGACGGTGTTATAACAAAAGTTCAGAATAATGTAATGAGAACAGGAGCTTTTACCAGAAAATTACCGTTTAAAACCGCAGTAGAATCTATTATTGGAAAACCTGAAGTGCTCGGAACTATTAAATCGGCACCGCCTTCTCCTGAAGACAGGCTGATTTCCAATAATCCGCATGGGAATTTGATTGTAGATGCCATGAGAAAGGAGCTGGGAACGGATATTGCTCTTTTGAATGCCGGAAATCTCCGCGGATACTTTCCTGAAGGTGAAGTGGATTCAAGAAGAATTAATGATGTAACGCCTTTTGAAGATAAAATGATGATTTGCTCTCTCTCGGAAAAACAAATTGTTGATGCGATAAAAGTCGGCGCCCAATCGTTTGTGCATCCCGGACATAAGCCTGGAATACTTCTGGTGTCAGGTTTACAGTATACTGTTACTGATAAAGGCGAGTTAAAAGAGCTTGCATTTGTTGATAAGCAGGGAAATAAAATCCCTATTGACATAAATAATCCAAGCTCTACTAAGAAATACAGTGTAGCCTGTGATGATTTTCTAGCTTACGGCGGAGATAATTATTTACCTGTTAATTCAAATCCTGATTATGTATTGAAGAAATTTGACGTTGATAAAAATGTTTATACGGCAAATTACATAAAAAATCATAACGGTCCGATTGAAATAAAAGAAGACGACAGAATAAAAATAGTTAAATCTTAATAACCATACTGTTCTTTTGAATTCAGATATTCTTTAACTGTATTTAAGGATGACTGGACAATCCTCGTAACTCTGGAAGGCGACAGACCGACCTGACGTGCAATATCTTTTACCTGCATATTCCTGTAAAAACGATATTCTACAACGGTTCTTTCTTTCGGCGGAAGTTTTGCTATTGCTTCTCGAATCATTCTGCCCATTTCCGTAATTTCGGCATTTTCATCAGGAAGAGCATGCGGGTCTTTAAGAAAGTCAAATGGAGAATCATTATCGCTTGCTGCAGCAGCTAAACCATCAATTGACAGAATTGTTTCATAAACAGCTTCACGTACTTTAGCTTTTTGCATATCCATTCCGTCGACAACTTCTTCTTCATCGTATTCATCATCAGGCTTATGTTTCAGCGAGTACCATTTATATCTTATTCTTAATTCGTTTCTGATAGCCCATCTGACTGCTGTTGCAATATATGCGGAATTATATTTTTCAAGCTGTTCCGGAGTTTTATTTTTTATCAAAACCTGTACAGCTAAAATCCCGATTGACACTAATTCTTCATAATCCACCATGTGCTGGGGAACTCTTCTGTGTTCAACCTTGGCGACTTTTTGAACTATATCTATATATTCCTGTAATTTGTTTTTATTCTGCATAACCATGATTACAAATTTATAATATCATAGAATTTACTTTATTGTACCTTTATTTGTTGTATTTTTCAATTTGTATACAAAAAGTAAGATTTCAGCTATTGCTTTATAGAGTTCAGGCGGAATTTGCTGGTTTAAATCAACCATTTTATACAGTGCGCGTGCAACCGGTGCATTTTCAATTACCGGCACTCCATGTTCACGTGCAATATTTATAATTTTTTTTGCAATTAATTCTGTTCCTTTGGCTATAAGCATAGGAGATGCCATTTCTTCGGCTTTATATTTAAGAGCGCAGGCAATGTGTGTCGGGTTTGTTACTACAAAATCAGCATCGGGTACAGCATCCATCATGCCTCTTTGAAGCATTTGCATACGGCGCTGGCGAAGTGCCGCTTTTACATTAGGATCTCCTTCTGTGTTTTTATATTCGTCTTTAATTTCTTTAAAAGACATTTTCTGATCTTTTAAAAATTTCCATTTAGTAACCCCGTAGTCTGCAGCTGCAATTACTAAAAATGCGATACAGGCTTTAAAAATAAAATCAGTAACAAGTTTGCCGAATTCTATCATTACTGCAAAATTATTATCTATGGCGGCGAGCATTAAGATATTTTCAATATGTTCCATATAAACGCTCCAGCCTATGTAGCCTAACAAAACAACTTTCAAAATATTTTTAAACAATTCAAAAAGCGTTTTTATAGACATAATATTCTTGAAATATTTTGTCGGGTTAAGTTTATCTAATTTTGGCATTAGCGGTGCTGTTGCAACTAACGGACCTACCTGAATAAAATCAGCCATAATTGCGACAAACCAGGCAACAAAAAGTATCGGCCCTATTATTAATGCGGTGCATTTTATTGTAATTGTTGTTATATAGGCCATTCCTATATCTGACAGATGTCCGTTGGGGATTTGCTCGTAAAGAAGTGTATAAAGCTGTACAATTTGTCCCCATACAAAAGGAGCGAGTCCAAAGATTACGGAAAATAGAATAAGCAAAGATATAGCTGTTGAAAAATCTTTTGATTTAACAACCTGCCCTTCTTTTCTTGCTTGTTCGAGTTTTCTCGGTGTGGCATCAAATTGCTTGTCTTCATCACCCATATGCTATAACCCTTGTGTTATCACTATTTTACTTTTTCGTGCTCAATTTGTGCTCTATTTTCTTCTTTTTTATGTAAATTATTGAGAATTTTTAAAGCTTCAAATTTTTGGCATATAACTCGCATATACATCTAATGTCATTTTTGCACAGGAATGCCCTAATTGTTCTTGGACATACTTTATCGGCACTCTCTTACTTAATAGAAATGTCGCGTAAGTATGCCTTAGATCGTGAAACCTTAATTGAATTTTTTCATCTTCTGGTAAATTTTTATTTACTAATTTCAATGTAGCATGAAAATAATGCCTTTCCAAGGAAGAAGGGTGTAAATATGTTCCTGTAGAATTGCAAAAAAGTATTTTTGATAAAATTGTTTGTTGTCTTATTTATTACCATGCCCTGACATTTTTTCAAACTTATTTACATTTTATAGTTTCTAATAACAAAATATTTATGTTATATTTCTTGTTAGGAGTAGTATATGCAAAAAAAAGTATAAATATATTGATACAATTGATGTAAATAATGCAAACCATAAAAGTATAAACCAGTTAAAAGGATTACAAAAATATGCACCTATTGATTATTCTTTTGAAGCTACTGAAAAATCGCCCATTAGACTTGCTGTTTTAACTCCATTTCAACAAGCAGACAATATTATAAGACATTTAAATAACCTACATACTAGGCATGCCGCCAAAAGCAATGAAATGTTTCTACCAAACTATGGAGGTTTTTATGAAACATATAAAAGAGCATTAAATATTCCATCACAAAATGACTCTCAACTGTTCAGAAAATACGATGAAAGCGTAAATAGAATTGCCCTAGCCTGTGAAACAACCACTAGGTATGTTTATAAAGTTATTAAAGAGCACGTTGAAGATAAGAATAAAAAAATAAAATGACTTTTAATTTTTTGGATATAATTCTATCTTACGAACAGTTTTTGAAATATTTTCTCTATTTACATACTTATAAACACCATCAGCATAGAAATAATAATTTTTAGGAATACTAAATTTTTGGTTGTCAACAAAATCAAAATTGAAATTAAAATACACAAATTGTCCAGAACGACAGTCGTCATTATCTAATGCCCACTTAGGACAAATATATCCTAATGCACCATTATCTAAAGCTTGTAAAACTAGTCCTCTTTTGTTAGTAATAGCCCCATGTTCAGTTTGTGCAAAAGAAACACTTGATAAGAATAAGCAGCACATTATTAATATAAATTTTTTCATACAATAACCTCGACTTTTAATCAATTATACCACAACAGATTTATGGTTCCGTTTGGTTCCTTAAAAAAGTTCCGTTATAGTTCCGTTTTGTGGCAGAAAAATATTTTTTACGGAACTCGTGTTACTTTTTTTACGGCAAAAGTCCTATGTTTGTTATCGGGTATTATCTTACAGAAATAAGGCTATTTGGCATCTTCTCTTCCACTTTTTATATTTTTGTGAGTATAGTAGTCCCACAAATCGGACATACCGGACTTTTCTGTAACCCTAAATAATTCTAAAATCCCTTTACACAGAGGGGCTTTGAGGTATAAAAGAACACTTGGTTTGATTATTTGAGACAGATAGTTTGACTATTTTGTGCATAGAAAATAAAAATTTTTAATAATTAAGCAATTTTTATCAACAAAAATACTTTATATAAATATACGGGGAAATATAAGAGGAAAACGATGAAATCAAGATTACTAAAAAAAGTTGTTAGTACAATTTATGATGCTGCAACCAAAGGAGATTTTAAATCAGCACA
>CALVEO010000050.1 GCA_944326615.1 Candidatus Gastranaerophilales bacterium
CTTCCCCCTCTATCATTTGGATGATTACTAAAACCACCTTCTGAACCAAAAACCAACTGAACTATTTTCTCAAAATTTTTGTCATACATAGTTTTCTCCTTATAGTTTTGCTACTAAACGAAATAAGGCAGAATAAAACTAATCAGTCAGTTCAAAATAAAATCCGGATAAATCTTTTGCACGCTTTTCCACAACACCTGCTTTGTCACCACTTAAGATATTTATATACATTGTTCCGTCTTTTTCACTTAAACCTGCTTCTAACAATTGCCACTGAGCGTTCTTGTATTCTTCCCATTTTTCTTGAGAAATTTGCAGCAACTTGTATTTGTCTTTCGGCAGTATGTCTTTTAAAAGTGAGAGATATTTGTCAATTTCTTTGTTCCAATCATTTATAGAATCATCAACACATTTAGACATTCCGGCTGTTGTGTAATCTTCTTTTTTCATACAGTTCTGTACAGCTTTTTCAATAGGATGAATTCCGGCTTCAGGCATTATATTATTTTTTTCTTCTTTCAAGCCCGCAATAATCCTCTCCCGATCAGAAAGCTGAATTTCTAAAGATTTAAGCTGTTTATTCTGTTTCAAAATAATATAAGCACTGAAACATAAAAACAATATGAGTATTATTAAAACTGAGATTAGAATTTTATTTTTCATTTGATTATTCTACCTTAAAAACAAATTTGTGTAAAATTTACATTATTCACCGCCTTTCATGTTTTCATTGCAAAATATGAGTATCACTTTGTAATACCTATCCTGCTATGCTATCCATATTTCTTTGCCTACTGCTGAAGTGCTCTTTCTAAATTTTTCGTTTGGTAATCAGTTTTGTAGTACCCATTTCTATACTTCGCAATAAACGGTTTAAATTTATATGCTACTGAACCATTCAACTTTATATTCCTGTAGCCATTTGTTTTGGCATTCAATATCTTTTGCGGTTCTAGGTTTAGCAAATAAGCTATGTTTTTATATTCACCATTTTGTAACTGTAAGATAAACAAGGAATACCCGACTGTACCCATATAAAGTGTTGAATAGACAACTCCCAAAATTTCTTTAATTCCATCATCGTTCAAGTCAACCTCAAAAGCTTTTACCGACTGTGGTTCAATTTTTGCAAAATCTTTAATCTCCTCAGGTGTCGTATTTTGTTCCTTCAAGACATATTCATAAAGAATTTTGTTTGCATTCATTTCAGCTTTTCCACTTGCAAAATCTAGTTTTTTATATGCGCCGAATGCAAATACAGGCGATGCTAATAATAAACACATTAATGCGATGATACAATTTTTCATTAAATATTCCTTGTTTATATCGTATCTGATTATTATACCATCTGATACCAAAATCCGTCAATGTTATTTGTTTATTGCATATAAGAAAAAATAATAAAAACTATTTTGCAGCCATACAACCATAAAATATATACTTTTTTTAATCATAATTAGTATTTTTTGTGCAATTGTGTTATACATTAGAAAAAAATATTTTGTGAACAATGTATATAAAAAAGCACATTTGCACATTATTTAAAACACTTAAAACGGCATTTTAATTGGCATAAATTTGACACCAAAGACCATATTTTCTTAAAATTATACACTAAAAAAGCGGGTTAAAACCCGCTTTTATTGTACATTTACCCGAGATGCGATTCGAACGCATGACCTACCGCTTAGAAGGCGGTTGCTCTATCCAGCTGAGCTACTCGGGCTTGGATCCAGAGGGCTTAGACAAGTGTTTGGTTTCGTGGGGTACCTGTATAATCCCTCATAAAATTTATGTTAACACAAAAATTTTTCTTTGCAAGATTTACTATTTTTTTATTTGTAAACTTATGTAACTTTATTTTTTTACTCTTAAAGTTATTTATGTATCTTGCCGTAATCATACATTGTTAGTGTTAATCTTAATTTTTAAAGAGAAAATATGAAAATTCCGGTCTCCTTGCCAAAGGACTAATGTCAAAAGAAAAAGCATTTGAAGCCTGAAAATTCTAATAAATTACAGATTGATAAAAAAGATATTGATAAACTTTTATAAAGATTTCTCCCACCCCCAAAAACACATAAATAAAAAACTAAATGTTGTGTTCGGTAAAAAGCTCTTAAATGATTTTAAGGGCTTTTGCCGTTAAAAAATTCATTAATTCAAATTCCAAAAATATAAATCCCGACATTAGCTCTTATTTGTAAATATTTCATTGTACAAAAAATTCTAAATTAGGGTATAATATATTTAAAGGGAATTATATATGAAATCAATAAAAGAACAGTCATTAGAATCTAAAATACTAAAACGCCTGCAAAAAAATCCTGTTTGTACAGATCTTGTAAATTATCTGTTCGCGGATGAAGAATTACAGGAAATGCAGGATTACGCAAATAATGTTTCAATAAAACGTCTTGGCTACAATGATCATGGTCCTGTTCATATGAGGCAGGTTGCAGCTAACGCTATAAAGATGCTTAATCTTTTACAGGATTCAGGGATTAAAACATCACTTGAAAAAGAAGAAATCGGAACTTTTGAAGACAGTATGTGCGCAGTTATTATTGCGGGTCTTATGCACGATTTAGGTATGATGATAGGCAGACAGGGACACGAAGATATGTCCGTTATACTTGCAAAACCTATTATTGAACGAACTTTAATGCATGTATTCCCTGATAATCTCCACCGCAGGACTATAATTAAGTCTCTGGCAATTGAAGCAATTATCGGGCACATGTCTTCAAGAAAAATTCATTCTGTAGAAGCAGGAATAATATTGATTGCAGACGGATGCGATATGACAAAAGGCAGAGCACGCATACCTATGGCAATTAATACAACACCGAAAGTCGGAGATATTCACAAATATTCCGCAAATGCAATAGAAAGAATAGGAATTCACCATGGAGCTAAAAAACCAATAAGAATTGATGTTGAAATGTCAGGAGATGTTGGTTATTTCCAGATTGAAGAAGTTCTATTAACCAAGATAGATTCAAGCCCGGCAAAGCAATATGTGGAATTATATGCAGGAGTGCAGGGGCAGGAACCAAAATGTTATTTATAAAAACAATATAAAAAACTATGACCAAACTTGAAAAAATAATAAAAGTAGCACGCGGTCTTGAAAAGGCCGATTTAGTAATTAAAAATGCAAATATAATAAATGTTTTATCAGAAGAAATTCATAAAGGCGATATAGCAATATCTGACGGTATAATTGCAGGTATCAAAGAAGGCTATGATGGCGGCAAAGAGATTGACGCAAATGGCGCTTTTGTTTCTCCGGCTTTTATAGACGGCCATGTTCATCTTGAAAGCTCTATGCTTCTGCCGCATGAATTTGCTAAAGCAGTTGTTCCATGCGGAACGACAACGGTTATAACTGATCCTCATGAAATTTCAAATGTACTTGGGCTTCATGGAATAAGCTACATGCATGAAGCCGTAAAAAACCTCCCTTTAAATGTTTATACAATGCTTCCGTCATGTGTTCCTGCAACTCCTTATGAAACTTCAGGGTTTGACCTGAACAGCTACGACCTTGCACTTTTGATAGACAGTCCATGGGTTCTCGGAATTGCAGAAATGATGAACTACTCAGGACTTTTGAATCTTGATAAAAATGTTCTTGCAAAACTTGAACTTGCAAAATCTAAAGGGAAAAGAATTGATGGTCATGCTCCGTTTTTAAGCGGAAAAGATTTGTGTGCTTACGCGGCCAGCGGCGTTAAATCTGATCACGAATGCACAAACCCTGATGAAGCAAAAGAAAAAATTCGTCTTGGAATGTACATCATGATAAGGGAAGGAACAGCCGCAAAAGATTTGGATGCGCTAATTCCTGTCCTTAAAGAAAAAAATACCAGAAAATGCATGTTTGTAACAGATGACAGACACCCCAGAGATTTGAAAGTTCATATTAATGATATGGTAAGACGCGCCGTAGACGCAGGCGTTGACGTTATAAAAGCCGTTCAAATAGGCAGTCTTAATACAGCAGAATATTTCGGGCTGAAAAATCAAGGCGCTATAGCACCGGGATATAGAGCGGATATGCTGATTTTACCCGATTTAAAAACATTTAAACCTGATATGGTTATAAAAGACGGTAAAATAGTCGCTAAAGAAGGAGAACTCTTAAAGACTTCCGTCAAATTTGAAAAACCGTCTGTCAGAAGCTCAATAAATGTCCGTTGGATTGAGAAAAAAGATTTTGAAATAAAAGGGACATCCAAATTTGTCAATACAATAGAGATTATTCCGCATCAGCTTGTTACAAAATCTTCTGTCTGCGAAGCGAAATTTGAAAACGGATTTTTAAACAGCAATACAGAAACTGATACCCTTAAAATTCTTGTAATGGAACGCCACAGAGCAACAGGAAATATCGGAAAAGGTTTTGTGAAAGGGTTTAATCTAAAATCAGGTGCTATAGCCTCAACAGTTGCTCATGACTCTCATAACATGATTATTGTCGGAACAAATGACTTTGATATGTATACGGCCGCTGTGGAGCTTGTTAAAATGCAGGGAGGAAAAGTTGTTGTTAAAGACGGCAAAATAATTGCAAAACTTCCGCTTCCGATTGCAGGACTTATATCAGATAAAGACTTTGATTATGTTGTTAAACACTGCGAAGAATTAAACAATGCCGCAAAAGAATTGGGCTGTACACTTGACGATGCGTTTATGACAATGAGTTTTCTGTCATTGCCTGTAATCCCTGAATTAAAAATAACTGATAAAGGCTTATTCAGTACAAAAAAATGGGATTTTGTAAAAATTAACCCTTAAAAAAGACCGCCTTTGATTAGCGGTCTTTTTTTATTATTCATCAATTGTTGTTGTAGATATATTCTGGATTGTCTGGGCTATCGGCTGATCTTTTTCCAGCAAGCTTAAGTATAATAACTTGTTAGCTGTTGCCTGATCAAGATCTATGAACTTGCCTCCTGCTTTGACATCACTTGCTGATACAATTTTAACATTTGCGTTGATTTCCAAATCTCCGTAAGTTAAACGTACAGGAACAACATCGCCGACTTTCAATTTTTTATTGTGTTTAAGAGATACACCGCCTCTTGATATATCTGATATTGCAACAACATCATCGGTTGATTCAAATACAATCTGGTTCTGATTGTTTTCAGCATCAAATCTCATATATTGACGTTTATCTATTGAATCCACTCTGTCACTGACAATACGCTGTTTATACAATTGTGCTCCTAAATCTATGTTCGGTATTAGAGGAATGTCAGGATCAGGATCAATATCGGTATCCGTATCATTATCAGTATCATTGTCCGTATCGGTATCCATATCGGTATCATTGTCTAAATCATTATCCGAGTCAGTATCCGTATCGTTGTCTATATCATTATCAGCATCGGTATCGGTATCTGTATCCAAATCTGTGTCTGTATCATTATCGGTATCGGTATCGATATCAAGGTCCGTATCTGAATCCAAATCGTTATCCGTATCTGAATCCAAATCATTATCTGTATCATTATCCGAGTCAGTATCCGTATCGTTATCTATATCATTATCAGCATCGGTATCAGTGTCTGTATCATTATCAGTATCTGTATCGGTATCAGTATCCATATCAGTATCTGTATCACTGTCCGTATCGTTATCGGTATCAGAATCTAAATCATCATCTGTATCGTTATCCGAATCTGAATCCGTATCAGTATCATTATCTATATCGTTGTCAGTATCTGTATCAGTGTCTGTATCGTTATCGGTATCTGTGTCACTATCTGAATCCATATCAGTATCTGTATCATTGTCCGTATCGTTATCGGTATCAGAATCCAGATCATCATCTGTATCGTTATCTGTGTCAGTATCCGTATCGTTATCAATATCCGAATCCAAATCGTTGTCAGCATCGGTATCAGTATCTGCGTCAGTATCTGTATCGTTATCTGTGTCAACAACATCTTCTTCCTGCTCCGGAACGACTAAGTTGTCATCATCATTTTCGTCGCCCTGTTCATCAGATGACGGGTTGTCAACATAATCACCATCTTCATCTTTTACGCCGTCATATCCGTCATCAAACCCTTGAGAGCTGCCGCCATAATAGTAATTACGATCTTCTTCTTCCTTGCCGATTGCAGTAACATCTTCCGGTCTAACAGCTTTTGCCCTGATAGAAACAGGAGTTCTTGCATCAGTTGCGTTTGTTAAAGTATTTGTTCTGCTGTCTTTTTCAAGGTAAGAAGGGTTAAATCTCAAAGGATCAGAATCTGCGATTTCGCCTCTGTCCTTACCCATATGGAAATGGTAACCGCCAGCGTAAGCGTTATCTGCAACAAGGGTTAAATCCTGTTCATGAGCCGGTCTGCCTTCACCTTTGCCTTTCAAAGTACCGTTTTTAACGATAATTGTAGAATCTGCAGGGTTAGAAGGCCATGATGTACCCAAATCCAAAGCTGTTAATTTAGCAGATGTCGGATGAGCATTATTGTTTGGTCCGAAGTAATCTTCTGTATAAGTATTGTAAGAAGGAGCTTCACCTAAATGTTCAACATAAAGGTTTTTACCTCTTGTAGTAATATTAACAGTTCCGTCTGCTGTAGTTTCTCTGACGTATGTATCGCCTGAAAATTCAGCATTAACATTGCCTTTGCGTGAAATCAAAGCTCCGACATTTGTGTCAAGTTTATTTCCGTTTGAAGCATCCATGCCTTTAACATTAATATCGCCTATAGCAAGCATATCAGTACCGTATGAAGCATTGTCAGTATAATTAAGCTGTCCGTCAACACTGCCATAGCTTCCGCCTGTTTGTCTGAATGTTAATGCTTTATTAGTATCGCCGATTTTACCGCTTGCGATGATTGAAACGCCTTTGCCTTCAATATTTGGCTGCGAATTATCAGTAGAAGCGTTTACGATATTATAAGCCGTATTTCCGCTTGTTGAAGAATCTGCAAGAACTGTTGTTCTGCCTTCTGATGAAATTCTGTCAACATTAAGATTTTTATTAATACTTGCGATATTAGCAGAAGAATTTGTCCCTGTGCTTATAGCCGTAACATTTCCGTCAACAGCGATATTCAAGGATTTTTCCAAATCTCTTTGAGCCTGCCAGATACCGGTATAATTGCCGTCCTGATTACCTAAATCAGTACCGATAGAACCATTGGTAACAATAGCATTCAAACCTGCACCTTCAGTTGCAATTAATGTTTTATTTACACCGTTGTTAAGCAGACTGCCGTTTTGTACGGTAATCTTAACATCTGCGTTTGACTGAATATTTTCATCAACAGCCGCATTACCAATTTTCATATCAGAATTGGCATTGTTGAATGTAACAGTTGCATCTGAATTTGTATTTATAACCGTACCCTGAATATCCATACCGCCAGAGCCGCTATTATTAACCATCAGGGTAGAACCTTCAGATGTAATCTTACCTGTAGATTCTACTAGTAATTTACCACCGGTACTTGTATTAGTAAACGCAGCAGCACCTGTCTTGTTGTTAACATTTCCGGCGATTGTTATACCAGTACCATTGCCGCTATTTTGCATAACCATCTTACCGTTATTTTTAACAACGCCAGTATTAGCAACAAGGAGTTCACCTGCTGAGTTTGTAACTGTTAAATTCCCGTTTGGATTAGAAACTTCTCCGGCAATCTTAACACCTGATGAACCTGTGTTGGTAATTGTGATATTGCCTTTACCGTAATTACGAACCTTTGCCTCATTACCAACAGAAGTACCTGTAGCTGATGTAATAACTATATTACCGTTAGAGCTTGCAAAAGCATTACCGGTATTCATATTATCTGCATTAACAAGGTTTTCAAACAATGTATCTGCAGCAGATTCATTTGTTAAAACTTCTGTATTATTGCCGACACCGGCGAGAAGCAGACCATTAACATTAACCTGTCCGCCCTGTAATTCAGCATTACCACGAGCAGCAATTTTACCGTCTATAGTGATAGCACCGCCACCTAAAGCTAAAGTATTACCATCTCCAGCTGTTAATGTTGATGTGTTAAATGTTTTGTCAGTTTCTACAGCAATAGGCTTTGTATAATCATATTCGTGCTCAACATGATAATCACCTTCAACAGGCGGATTTTGATGTTCAACAATAGTTGTCTTTTTATCATAAAATTGCTGGGTCTGAGGCAAATTCATATATTTTGTCAAAGCATCATAAGAATCTTGTGTCGGAGAAACAACAGATAAATTCCCGACATTTAAAACTCCAGATGCACCAACTACCATTCCGCCAGGTGCAATAAACATTAAATTACCGTCAGATTTTAATGCACCATTAACACTTTGTAGAGCATTGACAATACCATTTATATTAACTCCTTGATTAACAAGTGCTATAAAAGTATTGATAGGGTTATCAGTTGTAATTTCTTCTTTGATTATACCATGTGAACTGCCAGTCCATCCTATTTCCTGTTTTTGTTTCATATAACTGTATATGAAATTTAAGATATGACCTTGATCAAGATTAATTTGGTCAAATTGTTTATAGCCGATATTTCCATTTACAGCATCAGGCCCTACATTCCATGTATTATTACCAGCACTGGGGATTGCAGTACCATCAGCATTAGTAATTGTAGAAGCCAATACCTGATAAGTTAAAGATTGCTGCATTATCAGTAGCAAACTTAACATAAATGCAACTACTCTTTTTTTATTTATTCCCAGTGTCTTCATTATTGGACCTCGATTTTCTTTTTCTTGCACGTTAACACTTTATACATGTATATAAACGGTTTAAGCAACAAATTCTTTACTGTTTTTGACAAAATATTTACAAAAATTCATATTTAAAATAAAGGGGAAACAAGTTCCCCCTTATTTTTTATTTATTATATTCGGTATATCTGCCCTTACCATGATAAGTATGACCTGCTATTTTTTGAGTGTTGGATGATGCCATTGCATAAGCCTGTCCACCCAAAGGAATTTCAACTGTATCCAATCTTTGTCTTTCATTTGGATCTTCAGGATTAAATTTCCGGTCAATATCATGCCCGACTACAGAAGCTGGTATCCTATCAGGCAAATAATATGTTGTATTCTTTGTATAGTTAAAAGTTCCATATTTTTGCAAACCATTAATTTCTTCCATAACATATTTGTATATTTTCTGGAATTCAGGAGAATTCTTATCTATACCATAATATACAGCCACCATATCTTCTTTTGCTTCTGCAATATTAGTATTTTTATTTTTATTTCTTACTCTGAGTTTACAGGCTTTATTACCAATTTCTTCATCCGGAGTAGAAATCTGCCCTGATCTTACAGAAACCGTTTTTGACTGCGGGATTATGAGTTTAAACTCAGCAGCTTCTGTATTTGTCTCTTGTGAAGTCTTATCAAGATTTTGAATTCCATCAAAACTTTGACCTTTTGCATGTTTTTTAGACATAGTAGCCAAACCTGTTGCCAAACCGGTTACAGCACCGACTAAAGCCTGCATTTTTACCTGTCTCCACGTATTATTTGTTTTTGTTTGAACGGTTTGATCCTCGGTTTTGCCGCTTTCGCCTTTGACAAATATTTTATCATTTATATCAATTTTCTGGCCTTCGATATAGATATCCTGGCCTTTAACAACAATGTCTTTTGCTTCAACCCAATGATCAAATCCTTCAACCCAAATTTGAGAATCAGGGATAATATGTTCAATATCTTTTGTTATACCGTTAATTGTAACGGAATCTTTAATAGTAAAACCTGGCACCTCAACAAATTTTCCGTCAATGTAATCGTAATATCCATCAACATGTACTATTTGATCTGGTGTTGTAATTGTTTGTCCGGGAGTAGTTATTGTTTTGTTATAATCAATATATCTGTCCGCTGTAGCCCATTCCTGCCCTTTAGCAATACCTGTTCCAATAACCGCACCAACCAGCGGCGATGCAATACCAGCAGATGCAGCCGTACCCAATGCCATACCAGCAGTAGTCAGAACAACATGTCCTAAACGTTTAAGTGCAGTTTTATTTTTATCAACGCTTAGTCCAGATGCTTCGACTACATGACGAAATTGATTAAGTTCTCTATTTCCGACTTTATCATTGTCATTACCGATAATTTCTTCAAAAGACCGACGCTTATTGTTTCTATCCACAAGAATTACAGCGGCGGCAGTTTCTCGACCTTCTTTTAGAGTTAAGTTACCATCTTCTGCATAATTATCTTGGGATTTATCGTCTTTATGTCTTGAATCACAAGCTTTCCGACAAAAATCTTTAAATTTAGCCTCACTAAATTTAAAATAAATCGTTTTCTGTTGACCGGTTTTTGGGTCAGTTACTACCAATGGTTCAATACCTTTTGTAGCCTCTTCTGGATTGTCAACTCTGTCGCAGAACTCATCCGGACATTCGTTGACCAATTTGCGCCCAACTTTACCAATGTCATTATGTTCAATTACCGAACCTTTAGGTTCTTTAGATTCAGCTAATTCTCTTTCTTCATCAGAAAAATACACCCTTGTGTTTTGAACATTTTGAGCTGTTTCATCAGCTTTAACCTGTCTTTTTGCTTCTTCTTCTATAAAATATTTTCTATCTTTTTCAATTTCTTTTTCAGTTCTACTGCCCATGACATCTTTAACTGCCATACTTTCTAATAAAATTTTAGGATTAAAATTTTTATCTTCACAAAGATACAGTTTAGCGGCAATATCTTTTCTTGCATCAGCAGTTCCTCCATCAAATGAAGTTATACGATGTTTTTCAGGTACAGACCTATTGTATGCATCTAATAGAGCTTTATCATTTTTCTTTGCATCTTCAAGCATTTTATTCATAATTGTTTTTTCCATTGGAGAAGCATACTCGTCCATATATTTGTCTATAATATCTTCATTGTTTTTGCATTCTTTACTTATTTTAGAGATTTGTTTAGAGATTTTTTTATCATATTTAGTCAACGCAACTGAACAATCCATACGCGCTGCATTTTCTGGATCTTTTACCCATTCAGTTAAATACGCTTCATAATCTTTTGTTAATTGTTTTTTTGCATCTTTGTTATGTTTTAGATTTGCAGGTACCTTAACAGGATTTTCATTTTTAACCACTGTGGTCTCTTTTTCAGCATCTATTTTAACTTCTACAGGTGGCATTTGTTCTTGTTCCGGTGGCTGTTCAACTTTATTCAAACGAGCTTCAGCCTTCGCTTTATCTAAAACAGTATAAGTACCATCCTCATTCTTTTTTATAGATCCTTCTTGTTCCATTGTAGAAATAAACTCTGAATCAGTTTCTTTTGTAAATTGAAGCTGAGTTTCCTGCTTACCACGAGCGTACTTAGAAATAATATTATTTAATTTCTGGCCTGTTTCTTGAGATGTAACATTAATTTTACCCTCTTTATCAACTGCAATACCTGCTTTTTCAAACTCGGCTTTTAATTCTTTTCCACTTTCTTCATCCAACTTATAACCGGCTTTTGTTAAACCATCCATTATATTAGTAAAAGCTACGGTTGTGCTGGATGTCTGTGAAACAATATTTGCATCATGCAGGTTATTATTCGCAGACCTTTCAACAGCAGTGCCGACAACAGGTTTTTCAGCATTTTTCGCCCGCTGAACAGGTGCATTTCCGTTTACGGCTGTAGTATTTTCTACAAGACCTACCTCTTTTTTATAAGCATCAAATATCGCCTGAGCTTCTTCTCGTGATTTTGCTGTCCCTAAACGTTTTTGCAATTCTAATTGTTCTTCAGGTGTAAATGTTGTCTTGTTGATTTGCACACTCATAATTAAACCCTTTCTCTCAATTTTCAAATATTGCATCGAAAATTGATTTGCTTTTATACTTCTCTATGTCCATGTAAAAAATTTTTTTAACCAAAAATTGCGTCAGTTCTGATAACTTTTACAATCTTTTTTTTAAAAGCCTTGATTTTTCAATGGTTTTGAGAGGTATATTTTTCTTAACATTTGTTAACATTTCAATATATTAAGTATATATTTTGTTTATATATTTAATATATTAATCTGTTATTCCGGATATTTTTTATCCGAAAAGTACACACTCATATTTTGAGCTTCTACCACATGTATTTACGACAAATTATCAAAAAAACTTTAATTTATTCTAATAATATGTTACATT
Source organism: Candidatus Gastranaerophilales bacterium (assembly GCA_944326615.1). Classification (GTDB taxonomy): domain Bacteria; phylum Cyanobacteriota; class Vampirovibrionia; order Gastranaerophilales; family Gastranaerophilaceae; genus Stercorousia. The sequence goes on from CALVEO010000050.1 coordinate 12,156, forward strand.
TATTTACAAAAGGCTATTTATATGGAAGACATTTTTCAAAAACTCGCAAAATCCGAATTTAGGAGTAAATTTAAGCTTAAACAAAAAGAAAAAGAGTATATTGCCCAAAAAGGGTTAGATACTATAAGACGCCATGCCTGCGATTTTATTACAAAAAGGCTTGCTCCTGCTGATATTCCAAACGACGGCAAGCAGACTCCGATGAGGGGGCACCCGGTTTTTATCGCGCAGCATGCTACTGCGACCTGCTGCAGAGGATGCTTATATAAATGGCATAAAATTCAAAAAGGTACAGAACTCACCCCCGCACAGCAGGAATATGTGGTTAATATTATTATGGAATGGATTGAAAGACAGTTATAATTAGCTTCCATCCCTAATCAGGGAGGGAATAATATTTTAATACCTCAAAGGTATTTTCGAGCGGTTGACCGTCTTTTTTTCATAGCCGAAGTTTGAAAGCATCCGGCATGTGCTTGTATAAAATATACTTTCATCCAGAGTCGGACCGATATTTATACAATTTACTGTCTTTTTAAGAAATTTGTACTCTATATAAGGAATAAAAAGCCCGTTCTTTTCGCAAATTTTGGTTTGTTTTGCGAAATTCGTGCCGAAATTGTTGATAAAAATTATTCTATATTCTTTTTCGTCCTTAAAATGCGGATTTTTAAAGAACAAACTTATAACGCTCAAAATATCAATAAGTTCAAACATCGTATCGACTAATTTGTCCTTATTTTTGGAATTTTTAAGGGCTTTTTCATATTGTTTGTTCCATTTTTCGAAAATGAGTTTGAGAACAGTAATCTGCTTTTTCTTGTCGTAAATTATATTTCCGTAGACAGAATTAAAACCGATTTTTACCATATCGGCTATTAAATCTTTTTTGCAAAATCCGATATTGTAGCCTGTATAATTCTGGCCTTTAGCGTAATTGTTCCACAGAGTCAGGTTATCGCCTTCGGTTGAAAAAGATATTGTGTAATATTCATATTTGTAACCAAAATCATTGGAGCCGCTAATTATATTTGTATATTTTGTGTAAAAATGCTCTTTAATTTTTGAAAAAAGCCGTTGGTTAAGTTCAGGCATTTCA
>CALVEO010000051.1 GCA_944326615.1 Candidatus Gastranaerophilales bacterium
GATGAATATCAAGTCCTCTGTTTATTATCTTGTTTTTACACTTCTGTTGTTGCTTCTTCTGCTGGAGCTTCTGCAGCTGCTTTTGCTTCGGCCTCAGCCTGAGCTTTAGCTTGAGCCTTTTTAGAAAGTTTTACTGTTTCTTTTTTAACGTAATTTAGTGTACCGTCATCATTGCAGTTTTTAATTAAATAAGCAACTGTTTCTGTCGGTTGAGCGCCTTTTTTAACCCAATCAAGAGCTGAAACTTTATCCAATTTCATAACTTTAGTTTTCGGATTGTAGTGTCCTAATTCTTGAACCGGTCTGCCTTCGCGTTTTGTAGTTGAATTAATTACAATAATTCTATATGTCGGGTTCTTTTTTGCACCCATTCTTTTTAATCTAATTTTTAACATTTCAATTTTCCCTTATTTTTTATGTAACTTGCGGATTTGAAATCCAACGCAGCCGCCGCTTTGGCTGACAAATCCTTGAACAAGGCTAAGAGGAATCGCCTTATTCCTTTTTTATGTAATCACAAAAGCTTTTACTAATCAAGTATTGGTTAACAAAACATAAACTTTTATTATGCAAAATATAAATATTTCCTTAAGAAGTACCAAATTTATTTTGTCTATGCTAGTATTATTTTAAGAATTACCAGAATGGAGAGGAAAATTTTATAATGCTTAGTTTTTTATTAAAGATGTTGGGTGATCCTAACGAAAAAAAAGTTAAAAGTATAATGGGAATTATCGATCATATTAATGCTCTGGAGCCTCAATTTGAACAGTTGACTGATGATGAATTAAGAGCTAAAACAGATGAGTTTAGAGAAATTCTTGCAAAACGCCCGACATCAAAAGATTTTAAAACTGATAGAAAACTTGAAAAAGAAGCACTGGATAAAATTCTTCCTGAAGCTTTTGCAACAGTCAGAGAAGCTGGTAAGCGCGTTTTAAATATGCGTCATTTTGATGTTCAGCTTATTGGCGGCTACTTCCTTCATAACGGTCATATTGCGGAGATGAGAACAGGTGAAGGTAAAACTCTTGTTGCGACTTTGCCTGCTTATTTGAATGCTTTAACAGGCAAGGGGGTTCACGTAATTACCGTAAATGATTACCTTGCAAAGCGCGACAGCGAGTGGATGGGTAAGATTTATAAATTTTTGGGCTTGTCTGTAGGGGTAATTCTTTCTGGCGGACGCACCGCAGAAGATTTTATGGCGAAAAAAGCCGCTTATGACTGTGATATTACTTATGGTACAAATAACGAGTTCGGGTTTGACTATTTGCGTGATAATATGGCAACAAGCCTTGATATGCTTGTTCAAAGACCTTATAATTATGCAATAATAGATGAAGTTGACAGTATTTTAATTGATGAAGCAAGAACTCCTTTGATTATAAGCGGCCGTCTTGAAAAATCAGCAGAAACTTATCAATTGATGGCAAAAGTTGCACCGCAATTGGAAAAAGTTAAAGATTACGAAGTTGATGAAAAAAATAAAAATATAATATTGACAGAAGACGGTATTGACAGAGCTCAGGAAATTATCGGCGTTAAAGATTTGTTTGATATTAACACGCAATACGCACATCATCTTTTGCAGGCTTTGAAAGCTAAAGAATTATTCGTACGCGATACTGATTATGTAGTTAAAAATGGGGAGGTCGTTATCGTAGATGAATTTACCGGTCGTTTAATGGAAGGCAGACGCTGGTCTGACGGACTTCATCAAGCAATTGAGGCAAAAGAAGGTGTAAAAATTCAGGATGAAACCCAGACGCTTGCAAGTATTACGTTCCAGAATTTATTCAGGCTTTATCCCAAACTTGCCGGTATGACAGGTACTGCAATGACTGAAGAAGCAGAGTTTGGAAAAATCTACAACCTTGAAGTTACAACAATTCCAACAAACAAACCTGATATCAGAATTAATTATCCTGACGTAATTTATAAAACCGAACGCGCTAAGTTTAATGCGGTAGTGGATGATATTATAAGAATGCACAAAATAGGTCGTCCTGTACTTGTAGGTACTATAAGTATTGAAAAATCAGAGTATGTTTCGTCTTTATTAAAGCAAAAAGGTATTCCGCACCACGTATTGAATGCAAAGCATCATGAAAAAGAAGCCTATATTATCGCACAGGCTGGGCGTGTCGGTGCGGTAACCATTGCAACGAATATGGCCGGGCGCGGGACCGATATTTTATTAGGTGGTAACGCAGAATTTCTTGCAAAAGATATGCTTGATAGTAAAGGAATTACTCCTGAAAGCCCAAATTATGAAGAAGAAAAAGAAAATGCTTTGAAAGAAGCGCGCTCAATCACAGAAGCCGAGCATGCTAAAGTTGTTGAAGCAGGCGGACTTCATGTTATTGGTACAGAACGTCATGAATCCCGCCGTATTGATAATCAGCTCAGAGGTCGTGCTGCACGTCAGGGAGATCCCGGCTCTACGAGATTTTTCTTGTCCCTTGAGGATAATTTGATGCGAATATTCGGAGGGGATAAAATTACTGCGTTAATGAATATGTTGAATGTTGAAGAGGATTTGGCTATTGAAAACACCCTTATCACAAAACAAATTCAGTCTGCCCAGAAAAAAGTCGAAACTTATCATTTTGATATAAGAAAATCTGTTCTTGAATACGATGATGTAATGAATATTCAGCGTGAAAAATTCTATGCACAGAGAAGAAAAGTTCTTGCAGGCAAAAATTTGTCAGAAGATATTTACTATATGATTGAAAAAGAAATTGACAGACTCCTGAGAAGCTACATTGCTCCGGATCTGCATCCTGAAGAATATGTCTATGAAGATTTGCAGACAATGATTAAAGAGCTTCATTCAATCATACCGCAATTATCTGGAGTTCAGGTCTCTGATGTCCAGAATTTAAGATTTGAACCGATTTATGATAAATTAAAAAACCTTGCTATTGATGCATACAGACAGCACGAAGAAGAAGTTATTAATTTTTATAATCAGGTTATCTCACAATATGATCCGTCAGCGGAGCCTCAGGTAGCATTTAGTGATAATAATGTTATAAGAAATCTTGAAAAAGATATTCTGCTCCGCGTTGTTGATAATAAATGGATAGACCATCTTCATAACATAGATATGTTAAGAGACGGTATCGGTCTTCGCGCTTACGGTCAGAAGGATCCGTTGATAGAATATAAACGTGAAGCTTATGATATGTTTAATAAAATGATGTATGAAATTCAGGGCGACACCGTAAAGCATCTGTTTAGGACGAAATTTGGGATACAGGTAATCGGGCCTTCAGATGAAGATGTGGCTTAAAACATAATATTAAACTTGAAAAATTTAAAAATACAGGTTATAATTAAAATAACCTGTATTTTTTTTATAAGAAAGGAGAGTTTATGAAAAGATTGTTACGAAATGTTAAACGGGGGGGGGCACTCTCAGCTGACAAGTGGTGAGAAGGCAGGGAGTCAAGTTTTATACAGTAATGTCATTGCGCATTTATTGCGCAATCTGGAATTTGTTATAAAAAGATCGCGCAACAAGTGCGCGATGACAGGTCTTAATATTCAATCCCTCGCACTTTGGAAGAGGGTGTCTGAAGGACAGAAGAGAGGCTTGTTACAAAGAAGGATGTCCTTGTTTTACGACTCAAAAGAGTCTCGTAATGACATAGAAAATTCTTGCAATACTCAGGTATCGGGTGCAGCGGCTACGCTGCCCATAGGGGCGAGAGGAAGTGATTTTGTATCACTTATCCCCCCTCCCTTGAGGGGAGGAGAAGTGAAGGGGTGGGTGAAAATCAGCCCTCACCCCAACCCTCTCCCACAGGAGAGGGGGCGAAACCGACTTATTCACCTATTCACTTATTCACCTCGTAAACGCTACGCGTTTACTCTTGCTGAAGTTTTGATTACCTTAGGAATTATTGGTGTTGTTGCTGCGATGACGCTCCCGTCATTAATCGCCAATTACAAAGAAAAGGAGATTATAACCAGAGCTAAAAAAGATTATTCTGTTATAATGCAGACATTTCAGCTTGCCCAATCAGATTTAGGTGCTGTCGATAATTCTGTTATTTATACTGGCGCATCAAATTCAAATGATGTTGCTAAAGCATTTTCAAAGTATATAACAGGTGGACATTTATGTTTGTCTAATTCAAAAGATAAATTGTGTACAGATTTGAAATATCAAGTTTTATATTCTAATTATAAAAATAAGTTTGGGACTTTACAACCTCCTGCAATAATTTTGCCTGATAATGGGGTTATATTTTTAAAATTAAGCTCACAAAAATGTGTTGATACTCTTACTTCAGGTGTTATTCTTGATGAAGATGGCAATCAAGTAAAAAATCCTGATGGTTCTATTGCGACCTGGACCGGTATTCGTAATGCCTGCGGCGATATATATTTTGATGTAAACGGAGCAAAAAGACCAAATAAATTTGGCTATGATGCTTTTGGAGTTACCGTTTGGTCAGACAGGATAGGTAAAGGAACTTGGAATGTATATGGAGCAGATAGTTTATTCAGTATATTAACAGGAGGTGAGCTAAAGTATAATACTAATAAATAATTATAATTTTTGTTCGTGGTATAATTTTTTTGGTTAAAAGATTATATAAGGGATTTATAAATGCTTAGAACAGGAATTGTAGGACTGCCGAATGTTGGAAAATCAACTTTATTTAATGCATTGACAAGCGCTAAAAATGCACAGAGTGCTAATTATCCGTTTTGTACAATTGAACCTAATGTCGGGGTTGTTAATGTGCCTGATGAACGGCTTGCAATACTGGCAAAATTATGCAAAACGGATGTGATAATTCCGACAGCTATAGAGTTTGTGGATATTGCAGGACTTGTTAAAGGGGCAAGCAAGGGAGAAGGACTTGGAAATCAGTTCTTGCATAATATTAGAGAAGTTGATGCAATTATTCAGGTGGTAAGATGTTTTGATGATCCGAATACAATCCATGTGTCAGGTAAAGTTGATCCCCTTGATGATATCGAAATTATAAATACAGAACTTGCATTAGCTGATATGGCATCTGTTGAAAAACAGATTGCAAAGGTTTCAAAGACTGCAAAATCAGGAGATAAAAATGCAGTTCTTTTACTTTCTGTTCTTGAAAAGATGCAGAAACTTCTTGAAGATGCTTCATTTATAAATGTAAAAGAACATTTTAACGAAGATGAAATTCCTGTAGTAAAACAGCTAAATTTAATGTCTACAAAACCTGTTATTTATGCGGCTAATGTTTCAGAGTTCGACCTGAAAGACGGCAATTCTTATACGGAAAAAGTTAAAGAATACGCATCAAAACATAATGCTGAGGTTGTATTAATTTCTGCAAAAATAGAAGAAGAGCTTGCAGAACTTGGCGAAACTGAGGCAAAAGAATATTTAAAAGAACTCGGTGTTGAAGACAGCGGTATAAACAGAATGATAAAATCTGTTTATAAACTTTTAAATTTAAGAACATTTATAACTGCTGGTGAAAAAGAAGTCCATGCCTGGACAATTCCAGCCGGCGCAAAAGCTCCACAGGCTGCAGGTGTTATTCATACAGATTTTGAAAAAGGTTTTATCAGAGCAGAAATTACGCCTTATGAAGAATTTGTAAAAAACGGTTCTTATACAACTTGTAAAGAAAAAGGCGTTACACGCCTTGAAGGCAAGGATTATGAAGTTCAGGATGGAGATTTGGTACATTTCAGGTTTTCAGTATAAATTATAGCCTGAGACGGTAATTTATGCTTTTGTTATTTTATTCTTTAATTAATTTATGATGATAGATGATATTACTGATAATTTAAAAGAATTTTTTAATACAAACAGAACAAAAGATATCAATTTCAGATTAAAACAATTGAAGGCTCTTAAAACAAATATAAAATATTTTGAACCGGAAATTGTTCAAGCATTGCGTGATGATTTGCGAAAATCTGACTTTGAAATTTTTACAACAGAAATAGGTTTTATTCTTAAAGAAATTGATTACGCAATAAAACACTTGAAAAAATGGTCAAAAACCGAACGTGTCTCTACACCTATATACCTGAAACCTTCTAACGGCTATATTTTAAAAGAACCTTACGGAGTTGTACTGATTATTGTGCCGTTTAACTATCCGTTTCAGCTTGCGTTTGTCCCTTTGATAGGGGCAATTGCAGCAGGAAACTGTGCTTTTATAAAACCGTCTAAAAGAACTCCTGCCTGTGCAAAGGTAATGTGTAAAATAATTGAACATACTTTTAGCGAAAACTATGTAAAATGTATTATGCCATCGCAATTATCGTCATCGGAGGTTTTGGAGGGTAACTTTGATTATATATTTTTTACCGGCAGCACCCAGACAGGGAAACTTGTTGCACAGTCTGCGGCATCAAAGCTTATTCCATATACATTAGAACTTGGAGGGAAAAGTCCAGTTATAATAGATAAAAATGCAAATCTTGAACAGGCTGCCAGAAAAATTGCTTGGGGAAAATTTTTAAATGCCGGTCAAACATGTATTGCTCCTGATTATATCTTTGTGCCTGAAAAGTTGAGACAGGAATTTATAGAATTATTGATTAATTCCATAAAATCATTTTATGGTCTTTTTGCGCAGGAAAGCAAGGATTATGGAAGAATAATTGATACTGATGCTTTTCGAAGATTGAAAGAAATTATTCAAAAAGAATCACAAAATATTTTATACGGTGGCGATGCTGATGAATGCGGGCTTTATATTGAACCGACAATTCTTTCTGTTCAATCTTTTGATAATCCGTCTATGCAGGAAGAAATTTTTGGTCCGATTTTGCCTGTGCTTAGCTATTCAAATTTGGATGATGTTATTTTTAAATTGCGAGAAATGCCGAAACCTCTTGCATTGTATGTTTTTGCAAAGGATAAAGAAGTGTATTGGAATATTATAAAAAGTCTTTCATTTGGAGGAGGAGCGGTAAACGATACTGTTCAGCAAACCTCTGTTATTGATATGCCGTTTGGCGGTATAGGATTTTCAGGATGCGGTAAGTATCATGGAAAGTATACTTTTGATACTTTTACCCATTTGAAGAGTATTCTTGTGCACAATCCTGATGTGGATATGAATATCCTGTATCCTCCATATTCAGACGATACAGTTAATAAAATAAAGAAGTTTTTCTCTTAAAAAGACCTATTTCTATATTATCTGCTTATTAATGCTAGTTTAGTGCCGGCGTTTTGTTTTTCTTTATTAATCTGTGAATATGGTTTAGACACAATATTGTATTGAGGATTATAAAGAACCTTTCTGCCTGTAAAACTCGGATCATGATAAAGAATTAAAGTAGAGTCTTTAAACTTAATAGGTTTATGATCCGGTCCTGTTATCTGATTGTTTCCGTTTACATAATATATTGTTTTATCTTCGGTATTTGCATTTTTGAATTTTAATCCTGGTTTTAAACCGCCGATTACACCAGCCTTACCATCGCGTGCTGCATTCAGGTCAATGCAGTTCATTGTTATTTCTGCCGGATCATAGTATTTGTCAAAAGTATGGTTTAATCCGGCAGTATTAAATACAGAAACAGTCATTTTCCCGTCAGGGCTTTGTCTTAACAGAGCTGAAAGCTGAGTGTTGCCTTCCTCTGTTTTTATCCGATTTTCGTCTGTTTTCTTTGTATCATCTTTGAATACTTCAAATTTGTAGTGGGCATCCTGTTCTTTAAGAGCAAACGGTGCACCGTCATTTAAAGGTTGGAGTTCAGGTCTTGTACGCAGATCAAACGCCGCAAGCATATCATTTTTAAATCTTTCTACAAATGGTTTGTAGGCAGGACTTTGAGACTCTGCCCATTCATTATGGATTACGTTGCGGTTTTGAAGGTATATATTTTTTGAAGTAGTTTCAAAGCCTGTAGATCCGGATTCATCACCTGCAAATAAAGTAGGATTGCCGACAAGTGCAACAAGGAATTTTGTTTGTCCTAAAAGTTTTGACATTGCAGGATCAAGAATTCTTTCAAGAGTTTTATCTTTTAAGCGTTTCCGTTCGTCTTCTGTTAAAGGCGGCTGGCTTACTCTTCCTTCTTGAATACTGTTATCTTTTTTCCAGAGATAATCCATTTCGTCAAGGACTATATCCAAAGCAATATTGTAATCTTTTGTGCCAAAACCGTCAGCTTCAAAAACTTTTCCTTGGTAATAGCCATTAGATATATTTTTTAATGCTTCTATCATTTTATTATATATATAATTTTTTCTTTTTTCAGAGAATCCGGCTTCTTCTTTTGCTTTACCCATACCGGATGCTATGGATTCACATTTAGCAACTGCAAGATTGCTTACTCTGTCAAAATTATAGGCTTCAACAGCTTTTTCATCTATGTGTTCGCCGTATTTTACCCCGTTTAGAATTCTGTATGCTCTTTCACGATATTCTTTATTTGCGGGTTCTGTTAAATCAGTATAGACAAGATCCATATCCATTGCAAAACCGTCCAATGCCCGGCATTTGTCATGGTTGCCGGCAAATGTATAAGAGTATATCAATGATTCAAGCGAGCCTGAATTTAAATAGTTATCGTTTCCGATTAATTTTTCAAGAATTGTTGTTCCATGGTTTGTACCTTTATCAGGGCTGTTTTTCCCGTCATAATCAAACAATTTGCCGAAAATTTTTGTTATGTCTGATGAAAAATAATCGTAATTTGCAAATGTTGTAAAACCTGTATCATTTAATAATTTTCTCATTGCTTCGGTTTTATTTGCAAACCTGTCTTGGGATTTCCAGCCGGCTCCTGTGCCATAAAGCTGATCCAAATCTGTAACTTCTGCAGCTATATATGCATCAGGATGATATTGACGTATGCCGTCTGTAAATTTAGACCAGAAGTCAATAACCTTGTTCCAGGTATATTTAAAATCAGTCTTTTTATTTCTTAGTGATTCAATATCTGCGATATCTTTTGTTGCGTCTATTCTCCAGTCTAAACCTGCGTCAGTTCTGTCAACAATCATTTCTGCAAGTTTGAAGCTGTTTAAATCAGTGCCTTTGATAGATTTCCATAATGCACTTGCAAGTTTTTCTTTATCAGAAGGTTTGATATTTTTAATTCTTCTTCTGATTTTATTTATAAGAAGTTCTGCTTCATCTTCCGGAGAATCAGCAATAATACCCATTCCCTTCAGCGATGTTTGTTTTAATGTTTTGTAATCATAAGTTATTTCGCCAGTTTCTTTGTCATAGGTAAATTCTGTTTTAGGATCAACCGATTTTATTATTGCAAATCTCGCGATTTCCGATGTCAAAAGAGGAATAACATATTTCCCGTATTCTGTTGCGTTGCCGTACTGGTCATGGAGCTTTTGATCGGCGGGAAGTTTACTTTCAATACCTGCCAGAATTTCTTTAGCAAGATCACTCATTTCTTTTGTGTACATTTTATCAGTTAATTCATAAGTTTCGGAATTTTCAGGAACATAGTGTTTTTCCGGATTAATATAGAATTCAAATCTTGAAACGCCTATTTGGGCTTCTTCATTAGCTCTTTTAGTAATTAACGGAGAGCCTAACACTGCAGCTATATCATCCCCAATTTCAATTGAATCAAGAGGAGTATCCATTAAACCTTCAATAATGTAGTCGTTATAAGATTCAACGGAATCTGCACCATGAAGATTATAACGATGATTTAGCACATTTTTAACTGTTTGCTCTGTTACATCCAGGTTTTTAGGGAACACTTTTCCGTTTGATTGAACTTTAATTAAATTGAATATTTCCTGAGGAGTTTTATCTTTTATGTTTCTTAAATGTTGGGCAGCATTGAGATTTAATATTTGATTTGTTTTCTTAGTCCAATACTGGGCAGAAGTTACTGCATAATCCTGAACTTCCATGTTTTTTCGTTTCATTAATGCCTGAACTTCCGCACGTTTATCGGGATTTATAATATTTTTCAAAGTCTGGGTATTAGCATGGGATGGAACATAGCTTAATTTTGCAATATCAGGGTTTGCATCCCAGGTATAAAATCCGCTTTCATGTTTGCCGTCGAGGCCGAAGTATTCAAATTGTGCAACAAATCGTGTGCCTACCCAGCTTTCAAGCTTGATACGTTCTTTCTCACCGACACTTTTGTTGTATTCATTAAGTCTTTCAATATTTTTTTTGTAAGTTTCAGGATTAATTCTAAAGCTATAAGGAATTACTGTGTCATTATGATTATTTATATCAAGATAATTTTTATCAAATTTTTTATATGCATCAATTAATTCCTGATTTGAATAGGAGGCTGCATTAACAAGTCTGTCATCATATATTTGTAAATATGTAGGTTTATGTCTGTCATATTTTTGGGAAACTATGTCTACTTTTCCGTTTTCTCTTTGAACAAATTTATACGGAGAGTTTACAAGTCTGTGGGTAATATGTTTAGGATTTTTCCCAAATACCCCCAATCTCAACGGTCCATCCTGAAGCCCGGAAATATTAAACCAGTAAAAATAAGGTGATTTTTCACCCCATTTTAAAATATGCTGGAAGTGTACACCTTCAAGTCCTTCATTTACATAAGCTCCGTCAGATACAAGATTTATGCCTTTTGCAAATAATTTTTTCTGTAAAGATGTGTAGTTATTTATGTTACCCAGAGAATGTGCCATCTGGAAACAGTTTTTATTCCAGTATGAATGGGCTGTAAGGCTGTCATCCGTAAATAAAGGAAGCGTGATAATTCTTGAAAACTGATCAAGCTTGCCGTCATCCAAATCTTTTTCTATACCGGCAAGCGAACCGCCTATTTTGTTCGCAAAGTTTTTTGATGATTGAAGAATGTTTGATATTTCATCAGGTTCTCTCATTACAATGTTATTATTTTTGTCATACTTCCAGATAGGATTATAGTTATCAGGTATTATGAGCTTCATTGCTCCGCCTTTTCTTACCGTCGGAGCTTTATCCGTAACTATATTATAAATATCATAGCCTTTATTGGTTTTTGCTACTTCATTTATTACATTTCCAGAATCCACAGTATAAATAGGAGGAGCACTGTGATTGTTTTTAGGATAAAGTTTGTAGTGATAAGCGAAAGGCTGGCCGAGAGACAAATTAAAATCGCCGAGCAAATCTACTTTTGTAGCTTTTCCGCTTTCTAATTTTATGCCGTATTCTTTGTTGTCAGAATCATCATCCATTGAATCAAGTGATTCCAGGATATTAGTTACATAGTAATTGTTATTTGTATCTTTTTCAACAGAATACAATTCAAGATAACAGTCATATTTACTGTCATCATATACGTAATTAAATTCGTATTCTCTAAAACCGTTGTTATTTTTAGTCGGTTTGTAACCTTCAAAATTGATTTTTTTGCTTTTAATATCAGGCTGATTTAAATTTAAATTAACTTTCACTTACACAACTCCTTACTACTTAATTTATAACTCAACTGAAGAAATTTTTTTGACATAGTATAAGATATTATTAAGAAATTTTTACAAAAAAAGATTAAAACACTATTCTTTGATATAATTTGTTTGAAAATAGGAGAAAGATAAATGCAAGTTATGGAAAAAAAATATAATGTAAAAGATTTAAGTCTGGCAGAACAAGGTAAAAATCAAATTGAATGGGCATTTAAAGATATGCCTGTGTTGAAGCAGATTCAGGAAAGATTTATAAAAGAACAGCCGTTTAAAGGTCTAAAATTGTCAGCATGCGTGCATGTTACAAAAGAAACTGCTGCACTGTGTGTTGTAATGAAATCAGGCGGTGCAGACGCAGTATTGGTTGCATCAAATCCTTTGTCTACACAGGATGATGTTGCTGCTGCTCTTGTAAAATACTATGATATCCCGACATTTGCTGTAGCTGGTGAATCTGTAGAACAGTATAAAGAACATATTCAAGAGGCTCTTAATCATAATCCGGATATTATAATTGATGACGGATGTGACATTGTTTCAACAATCCATGCAGAACGCCCTGAAATGGCTTCTAAAATTATCGGCTCGACAGAAGAAACAACAACAGGTATAATCAGACTTCAGGCTCTGGAAGCGCAGGGAGTCTTGAAATTCCCTGCAGTGGGTGTTAATACAAGTTTGACAAAACATCTTTATGACAATCGCTATGGAACAGGGCAGAGCTCAATGGATGGTATTATCAGAGGTGCAAATATTCTTATTGCTGGAAAGACTGTTGTAATTTCAGGCTACGGCTGGTGCGGCAGAGGCTGCGCATTACGTGCAAAAGCTTTAGGCGCAAATGTTATTGTATGCGAGGTTGATCCTTTAAAAGCTCTTGAAGCTGCTATGGAAGGCTATAGAGTTATGCCTATTGAAAAAGCTGCTGAAGAAGGCGATGTATTTTTAACAGTTACAGGCGACAAACATGTTATTGATGTTAAACATATTTTGAAAATGAAAGACGGGGCATTCCTGGCAAATTCAGGACACTTTGACTGGGAAATTAATGTTGCAGGATTAAAAGAACATACTCTTGAAATTCATGAAATCAGACCGAATTTTGAGGAATTTAAGCTGGATAACGGCAAATCTGTTTATGTTTATGCACAAGGACGGCTTGTCAATCTTGTTAACGCAGAAGGGCATCCCGCAAGCGTTATGGATATGAGTTTTGCAAATCAGGCTTTAGGTATTGAATTCCTTGTTAAAAATAAAGGTAAACTCGAAAATAAATTATATACGCTTCCGCATGAAGTTGATGTAAAAATTGCTGAATTAAAACTCAAATCAATGGGGATTGAAATTGATACGTTAACTCCTGAGCAGGAAGAATATCTCAACAGCTGGAAATTTTAGGGAGCGTAGCCCCCATAATAGCTTACGGGGATGCATAAGGCGCTATTAAAGGTATTCAAAATATTTCGCGAATCTTCTTAATAGCGCTTTATTTGCTAAATGCACTCGGGTACTATCGTCGTAATGAGCTAGTCTCTGCATCCTCTATCCCTCGCATCTGTTTTGTTTGAAAAGCCTTTGTCATTGCGAGGGGAGTGTGCCGCTCCACCCACCACTTGGGATTTGTATGAATTTTCTATGTCATTACGAGGAGAATGCGAAGCATTCGACGTAGTAATCTCATTTATATTACATAAACTATGAGATTGCGACGCTCCATTCTGTCGCTCGCAATG
>CALVEO010000052.1 GCA_944326615.1 Candidatus Gastranaerophilales bacterium
TTGGGTGTAAAAAAACTTCCAAATGAATATAAATTTGATAAATCAACTGCAATAAGAATTAAAAAAGGTACAAAATTCCGAGTTAAATCAAATTCTGTAATTTCTGATTATTTAAAAGAAGGTGCTAGAGTTTCATTTACGACAATCAAACCTGTAACACAAAGGTATATAACTGTAATGGATGGTACAAAATTTACGGCAGTTGTAGAAGATTCTCATCTCCCTCAAATGACAGGGAATGGCGGGCTTGTTGTTCTGATGGTTGACAGCATAACTGTTAACGGGCAGACAAGAAGCGTTCATGGAAAAATTACAAAAGCAAATATGAAAAAAATATTTTTTAACAATATGAAAGGCAAACGCTCCTACTGGAAAGGGGTAGCCAATCAAGTTGATAAAGGTGAAAATTTCTATAAAAAAACAAGAAGAACTTCATCAAAACTAGCAGATAACCCTGTTGGTATTTTAATCTCGCCAATTCCTGTTCTGACCGGTATGGTTGTTTACGCTGTAAATTTTGCAGGCTCGCCTCTTTTTGCACTGTTTTCCAAAGGCGGAAGAATTTCGATTCCAGCAGGAAGTGAGTTTGAAATAAAACTACTGGAAGATGTATATCTTTATTAAGTTAATGTGTGAATACGTAAATAAGTGAATAAGTTATAACAGTGCGCAAGCGCACATAAATAAACAATTTTTTAGGCAAATATAATAAAATATTTACGCTGGCATAGCCAGCTGAAATAACTTATTCACCTATCCGCTTATTTACTTATTAACTTTTTTTACATTATTGTAAAAATTTTAGTTTGTTTTATAATATTTTTATTAGTTTATAGGTAGTAGGACAACTTATTTTAGTGAAGGAGAGATTATGATTAAAAAGTTGACTTCTCCAAAAGCATTGATGGCTCTTTTGGCTACTATGCTAATGGGTGTTTCGCCTGTTCTCGCAAGCGAAGCTGATTTAGTTGTTCCGAGTATCAAAGACATTAACGGCGATTTCTTTAACTATTTGTTGATAGGTATCGCCATTTCTGTTGTAGGTTTGATATTCGGATTTATTGAATTTTTCAGAATTAAAAAATTGGATGTTCACAAAGCTATGGCTGAAGTGGGCAATACAATTTTTGAAACCTGCAAAACTTACCTTATTCAGCAGGGTAAATTTTTGCTTGTACTAGAAGTATTAATCGGTCTGTGTATCGCATTTTACTTCGGCTATTTGCAGCACATGCCTTTGAAAAATGTTTTGATTATTCTGGCATGGTCTGTAATTGGTATTTTGGGTTCTTATGCAGTTGCATGGTTCGGCATCAGAATGAATACTCTTGCAAATGCCAGAACTGCTTTTGTTTCTTTAAAGGGAAACCCTTTGAATATTTTGAATATTCCTTTAAAAGCAGGTATGTCAATCGGTGTTTGCCTTGTATCTGTTGAACTTATTTTAATGTTGACAATTTTGTTATTTGTTCCCGGTGAAATTGCAGGAGCTTGCTTTATCGGCTTTGCAATCGGTGAATCATTAGGTGCTTCTGCACTCCGTGTAGCAGGCGGTATTTTTACAAAAATTGCTGATATCGGATCTGACCTGATGAAAATTCAATTCGGTATCAAAGAAGACGATCCGAGAAACCCCGGTGTTATTGCGGACTGTACAGGAGACAACGCCGGCGATTCTGTAGGACCTACGGCTGACGGATTTGAAACTTACGGTGTAACAGGTGTTGCTCTTGTTTCATTTATCTTGCTTGCTGTTGCAGGTCAGGAAAATCAGGTTCAATTGTTAACATGGATTTTCGTAATGAGATTCTTAATGATTGTAACATCTGTTGTAGCATACTGGATTAACGGCGTAGTTGACAAATTCTATGCTGCTAAAACAGAAAAATTTGACTTTGAAAAACCGTTAACTAACCTTGTTTGGTTAACTTCAATTCTTTCAATCGCTATGACTTTCGGCGTAAGCCACTGGTTACTGGCAGATATGGGAGATAATTTATGGTTAATTCTTTCAACAATTATTTCTTGCGGTACTTTAGGCGCAGCTTTAATTCCTGAATTTACCAAAATATTTACATCACCTAAAGCTAAACATACAGAAGAAGTTGTTACAGCATCACGCGAAGGCGGCGCTTCTTTAACAATCCTTTCAGGTATTGTTGCAGGTAACTTCTCAGCATTCTGGATTGGTATGGTAATTGTTCTTTTGATGGGACTTGCTTATGTAGCATCAATTCATATTCCTGAAGCCGTTATGATTTATCCGTCTGTATTTGCATTCGGGCTTGTAGCATTCGGTTTCTTAGGAATGGGGCCTGTTACTATTGCCGTTGACTCTTACGGACCGGTAACAGATAACGCCCAATCAGTTTATGAATTATCTTTAATTGAAGATATTCCGAATGTTGCTGATGAAATCGAAAAAGAATTCGGTTTCAAACCGGATTTTGATAACGCTAAGAAATACTTAGAAGAAAATGATGGTGCTGGTAATACATTCAAAGCAACTTCAAAACCTGTGCTTATAGGTACAGCTGTTGTTGGTGCAACAACAATGATTTTCTCATTGATTCTTGTTATCAAGACGACACTCGGTATTGAACCTGAAATGATTTTGAACGTATTAAATCCTTATACATTGCTCGGCTTCTTATCCGGCGGTGCTGTTATTTACTGGTTCTCGGGTGCTTCTATGCAGGCTGTAACAACAGGTGCATATTCTGCTACTGAGTATATCAAAGATAACATCAAACTCGGCGATGCTGATTCAAAGAGTGCAAATGTCGCAAATTCAAAAGAAGTAGTGAAAATTTGTACTCAATACGCTCAAAAAGGTATGATTAATATCTTTATCGCATTGTTTGCATTTGCTCTTGCATTTGCATGTTTATCAGCTCCAAGCTGTATGACATCAGCTCCTGTAGCATTCTTTGTAAGCTACCTGATTGCAATTGCCGTATTCGGTCTTTTCCAGGCTGTATTTATGGCAAACGCAGGCGGATGCTGGGATAATGCTAAGAAAATCGTTGAAGTAGATTTAGCTGAAAAAGGTACTCCGCTTCATGAAGCAACAGTTGTCGGCGACACAGTAGGTGATCCTTTCAAAGATACATCTTCAGTTGCTATGAACCCGATAATTAAGTTTACTACATTATTTGGACTTCTTGCAATGGAAATTGCAATCTCTGAAAACTTCAGAAATGTTGCACCGATTGCAGGATGGGTATTCTTAATTGTTGCATTAGTGTTCGTTGTCCGGTCATTCTATGCTATGAGAATTCCTTCAAAATCGGCTAAATAAATGAGTATATCTCCTCATATAAAAACAGCTCCACTTGAAAAAGCGGAGCTGTTTTGCTATAATAAAACATGTAATTAAAATTGATAGGAGTTGAATTTATGAAAAGATTGAAAAGTAACGAAAATCCCGGAGCTTCGGGGGGGGGGCACTTTTAGCTGGCAGAAGGGCTGTAAGTCAAGTTGTTTCCAGTAATGTCATTGCGCATTTATTGCGCAATTTGGAATTTGTCCTAAAAAGATCGCGTACCATGGGCGTGATGACTGGCCTTAATATTCAATCCCTCGCCCATTTGGGGAGAGGGTTAGAGAGAGGGGTTTATCAGAAAGGTAAGTTATATAGCAGACGGAGGACCGGATGTCAGGATGTCAAGCTGTTATCGGTGCTGCGCACTAAAATAACTTCTGTAACCAGCCTGCCTTCTTGCCATCTGACTCTCCGGTCTTCTGATTGTTACCCTCTCCCCTTCCCTCCCCCGAGGGAGGGAGCATGTCATGGGTTAAGCAGCACGCTACCTTGCAATGACAAAACAAGTTCATGCAACACTCAAATGGCGGATGCAGCGGCTACGCTGCCGCAAAGGGGAGAAGGAATAAGTAACTACAATCAAATTATATATAATAATCAGCCCTCACCCCAACCCTCTCCCACAGGAGAGGAAGTAAGTAATTATAAGATGCTGAAACAAGTTCAGCATGACACTAATTCCTCGAAACGAACTTATTCACCTATTCACTTATTCTCTTATTCACCTTGTAAACGCTGCGCGTTTACATTAGCGGAGGTCTTGATTACCTTAGGAATTATAGGTGTTGTTGCTGCTTTAACTATGCCAGCTTTAATTCAAAATTACACAAACAGCGTAGCAGAAGCCAGATTGAAAAAATTCTACTCTATTATGAATCAGGCTATCTTACAATCTATTGTTGATAATGGTGAGGTTGAAAGCTGGAGCTATTTTAATAATGATGTGCGTGATGATGAAGGGAATTATGTTAATCAGGCAGACAAAAATGATGAATCTTTTCAAAAATACCTTGCGCCGTATTTGAAAATTATTCATAAAAAAGAAGCAAAAGATGCTGACGGTAACAAAATTTATCTTTATTTTCTGGCTGATGGCTCTGCTTTTTCTTTCCAATTCCATGAAAACCGCGACATACGCTTTTATCCTAAAAATCCTGAAAAGTGTATTGCAAGAGGAGCTGATACCAGAGGAATATGTCAATTCCCGTTTGTCTTTTATCCGATAGCTAATTCAGCAAGCTGGAAATACCATTATAAAAAAGGAATGGAACCATCATTATACAATTGGGATGGTAATGAAGAAACATTATATAATGAGTGCAAAAGTGGCGGTTATTGCAGTGCACTTATTCAAAGAAACGGATGGAAAATCCCGAAAAATTATCCTAGAAGAATAAGTTTTTAGCTATATTAGAATTCAGATTAATCGTCTTTTTCTTCTGATTTCTTTTCTTCGGATTTTTCAAATTTATCGTTAGGATCAGCCTTTGGAGCATCTTCTTGTTTAGGTGTAGATTGAACAAAAGTATCTTTTGCTGGTTCTGTCTTTGGAGCTTCTACCGGCTTTGCAGATGCCACATTTGATAGTGTTCCGGGTGCTTCTGGTTTACCTAAAAAGTTAATTGATTTAATCATTATTTTTCCTCCATTTTTATATTAATTCTAAAACCAATATAAAAAAATAATTGCTAAAAATTAATAAAATTTTACAATTAGAGCGGATTAAAAAATCCGCTCATCTATTAATTATTTTACAAGACCGATTGATTTATGTTTTTCGTAAATACTTTCAGCCATTGCATCCAGCTTTTTAAAATCATCTTCTACAGGTTTACCCTTAACCTGTAAAGGCTCAATTAAATCAAGTTTTAGCGGAGCAAGAATTTGAGCGATTAAATCAAACAGCTTGCCTCCCCAGCCATAAGAGCCTACAAGAGAAGCAAATTTAGCTTTTGGCCTTAATATTGCCGCAAGATAAGCGACATTAACAGCCATTGGATGAGGACCAGCCAGAACCATAGATGTTCCCATCACAATTGTAGCTGCATCTACAAGTGTCATTGCCAAATCACCCAGATCATCATCAACAATATCAAACTTAAATGTTTCAATACCTTTTTCATTCAATTTATTACTCAGGTAATCAATCATATCTTTTGTACTTTCATACATTGAAACATAAGGAAGTGCAACAAGATTTTTCGGCATATCAGAAGTCCAGTCGGCATATAAATCAAGAATAAAATCAGGTCTTTTATATACAGGGCCATGACTTGGCAAAATCATATCGACATTCATATCTTTTATCATCTGTGTATATTTTTTACACATCATTCTGAAAGGCATCATGATTTCAGCATAATAACGTTTTGCACTTTTTTCAAGCTCCTTACTTTCCTGAGCAAAAACATCAGAGAATGTGTAATGAGCACCTAAAAAGTCGCATGTGCAAATTACATTATCTTCTTTAATATAAGTAAACATAGTGTCGGGCCAGTGAACTCCGGGGGCAAAAATGAATTTTAATGTTTTATCTCCCAGAGAAACTTCTTCACCGTCAGAGATAACTCTGATTTTTTCATCATGGACATGGAGCATTGATTTAATATTTTCAGCACATTTAGGATTTGTCAGGACAATTGCATTAGGATATTTTTCCAATAGTGCCGGAATTGATCCTGAATGATCCTGTTCTCCATGATTTGCAATTATATAATCAACTTTTCCAATCTGATTTTCTGCTAATCTTTTTAAATATTCTTTAGTTTTCGGCGGATACATTGTATCAATTATTGCAGTTTTTTCAGTGCCTTTTACAAGATAAGAATTGTAACTTGTTCCATGTTCCAATGGGATTAATTCATCAAAAATTCTTCTGTCGCAGTCATTCAAACCGCAGTAAAAAATATTGTTTTTAATTTCCTGAAATTTCATATTAATTTCTCCTTTACTATTTATTTGGCTGTTTATAAAAAAATACTTCTTCTTTCAAACAAAGGGGACAGTATTGAGGTTCATCTTTCTGCACAAAAACGGCACCGCATGTAGAACAAACCCAGTTATAAGTTCCGTCTGGATTTGGGTCTGCTTTATCCTCAAGTTTCAATATTAATTTTCTCATTCTGTCATAGTGAATTTTTTCAATATTTTCAATATTGCCCAAAAGCCCTGCTATATGGTCAAAACCTTCCTCTTTAGCTTTTTGAGCAAATTGTTCATAAATGCCTTCAATCTCATCTTTTTCATTTTTTAAAGCATCTCTTGCGTTGTCAAGCAAACTCGGGAAACAGCCGCTATTACATTTTAACCACTTATACCATAATTTTGAATGTTCTTTTTCATGGTTAGCATAACGGGCCATTAAACGAGCCAAGTCATTAAAACCTTGTTTTTCGGCAATCAATGCGTAAATATCATATTCCATACGTCTTTTTGCATTAATTTCAAAAGCTTTCATTAAATTTTTTTCAGTTTCTGTTCCTTTAAGTTCCACAAATTATCCCTCTCAATTTATACACAATAAAATTTTATCATAAAAAAGGCTTTGTAAAAATACAAAGCCTTTTTTGTTTTTATTAGTAATTTTTGGCTTTCATAAAGAAATATGCCTGCGGGTGCTTACAAACAGGACAAATCTCAGGGGCTTTTTCTCCTGTGTGAATATGTCCGCAATTTGCACATTCCCATACTACAACTTCATTTTTAGCAAAAACAGTGCTGTTTTTTACAGCTTCTAAAAGTGCTCTATACCTTTCTTCATGTTCTTTCTCTATTTTTCCGACAAGCTCAAACAAAGCTGAAAGTGTATCAAATCCTTCTTCTTTAGCTTCTTTGGCAAATTGGGCATACATATCTGTCCACTCATAACGCTCTCCGTCTGCTGCATCTTCCAGATTTTTCAATGTTTCAGGAATTTTATCACCATGCAATGCCTTAAACCATATTTTAGCATGTTCTTTTTCGTTATTTGCAGTTTCCTCAAATATTTTGCTTATTTGCACAAATCCGTCTTTTTTAGCCTGAGAGGCATAATAGGTATACTTGTTTCTGGCCTGCGATTCACCTGCGAAAGCAGTCCATAAGTTCTTTTCTGTTTTTGTTCCTTTTAATTCAGGCATAATACTTCCTTTCTTCATTAACCTTCTTAATACCAGAGTTTACTGTTTTTCAAACATATCTTTGCCGACTCCGCAAAGAGGGCAGACATAATCATCCGCTAAATCTTCGAATTTTACACCGCCGTTTTCTTCCGGATCATAAACATAACCGCATACTGTACATACATACTTTTCCATAATAAATTCTCCTTTACTTAATTACTTTCTTTTATTTTTTCCAGACAATCTCTGCATATACCATTAAATACTATATCATATTTTTTCACAAGAAACCCTGTTTCGGCTTCTGTTTTTTGAACAATATCAGGAGCCACATCTGAACTTACATCAAATACTCTTTTACACTTTTCGCATATAAAATGATAATGCTCATGGGTATTATGATCAAAATGAGATGATGTATCAAGGCCGTCAATCTTTTTTATAACACCATTATCCGCAAGCTGATTCAAATTTCTGTATAAAGTTGCAAGGCTGATATTAGGCTCTTTTGACTTCAAAATTGCATAAAGGTATTCTGCTGTCGGGTGAACTACATTTGCTTTTAATGTATCAAGTATAATCTCTCTTTGTCTTGAATAATTCATAATTTTCCGTAAAATTAATAACAATTATCATTTTATATTTTTTTTAATTTTTTGTCAATATATGCTTAACATAATTAAATATTTAAGGCAATTTATTAAGATATTTTGTTTTAATTAATATATGGAAAATAGTGTGAGCGTAAATCAAAATATGAAAAATTCGGCCTTGAATGTCGGAATCCTTACCCCGCCCAACGGGTTTACCAAACCTGTTCTTTATTCACACGAACAGGCATCAAGAGATTTTAGCAGGCTTAATCAGGATATTTACACTTCAATGAAAAATTCAGAAAGTATAGAAAAAAGGAAAACTCCAAAATCTGTTTTTGCATTTTTGGGCATAGGCGGTCTTGCACTATGCTATCCGTTTATTAAAAAATTATTTAAACATTAAATTTTTATTATTAAAAAACGAAATCAGAAATATCTTGCAGGATGATTAAGAGTTTAAAAAAGATGAAAAAATAAACCTGTTTACTATATACAAATTTATTGTATTATGTTTAATATAGGTTATGTGTATTTTTAACAGAAGGGGATAAAATGAAAAAATTTATTGTTTTGTTAATAGCTGTATTATTTGCAAATATTGTTAATGCGGCGGATTTTAATGTCTATAAACTTGATAACGGACAGACTGTCGTAATTCAAGAAGTTAAAACAAATCCTATTGTTACAATAGATACCTGGATTAAAACAGGCTCCATAAACGAAAATGACAAAAATAACGGAGTATCACATTTTTTGGAACACTTATTCTTCAAAGGTTCGACCAACCATGCCCCGGGTGAATTTGATAAAATACTGGAAACCAAAGGCGCTATAACAAATGCTGCGACCAGCAAAGATTTTACGCACTATTATGTAACTATCCCTTCCAAAGATTTTGATTTGGCGCTTGAAATGCATTCTGATATGCTTCTTCATCCGCTTATCCCGAGAAAAGAACTTGAAAAAGAACGCAAAGTCGTAATAGAAGAGATTATGAAAGATGCAAATTCTCCGAATACTATGGTCTATGATAATCTCATAAATATGCTTTACACAAACCATCCTTACAAAAGAAAAGTCATTGGGAAAGCTGATATTATAAGCAAAATCCAGAGAGAAGAAATAATGGATTACTACAATACGCACTATAACCCTTCAAATATGGTGACAGTAATTGTCGGAGATGTTGATCCGGCATCTGCAATAGAAAAAGTTAAATATGACTTTAATGCTGAATACAAAAAACCTTTAAAACAAAATTATCCTAAAGAAAAAATTCTTACATCGCAGGCAAAAAATATTGCATACGCTGATACGCAATCTGGCTATATGCTGATAGGCTTCAGAGGGACGGATGTTGATGACAAAGATTCTTATGCCCTTGATGTACTTTCAACAATTTTAGGAGACGGGCGCTCTTCTGTTTTTTATCAAAAAATTAAAGAACAAAAACAGCTTGCATATTCAATAGGTGCAGTAAATTCAGGTTTTAAAGATGATGGTATTTTTTATATTTCTGCAAACTTTATCCCTGACAAATGCAAAAAACTTGAAGACACAATATTTGAGGAAATTAAAAATATTCAAAAAAACGGGGTAACTCAGGAACAGCTTAATCTTGCAAAAAATATTATTGAACGTGATACATATTATGCAAGAGAATCGATTTCAAATATTGCAAATGAAATCGGTTATACATTTGTTACTACCGATGATATAAAGTATTATGAAAATTACATTGACAATATTAAAAAAGTAACGGCAGATGATGTAAAACGCGCTGCAAATAAATATCTGGGCAAAGAAAAAAGTGCAGTATCAATAGTTCTGCCGGAAACCTCAAAAGAAGTTCAGATTTCAAATATTACCGAAAAACCTGCCGGGAGTGCAAAACTTATAAGCGAAAATGAAAATACTCAAAAATATGAACTTTCAAACGGGGCAAATCTTCTTTTTACACCGAATAAAGTTAACGATATTGTTGCAATAAGTATATTCTCAAAAGGCGGAGAATTCACAGAAAAAATCCCCGGAACAGCAGAATTGACAGCCTCTGTACTTACAAAAGGCACAAAGAAATATTCATCTCTTGAACTTGCCCAGCTTCTTGAAGACAACGGAATAAAAATTGTACCGTCTTCAAAAGCAGACAGCTTTGCAGTTACTGTTTTAACAACAAAAAACGAATACGAAAAAACTCTCGGAATTCTAAACGAAATAATAAATAACGCAACGCTTGATGATTATGAAATTGAAAAATCAAGAACAGATATGCTTAATGCAATAAAAAAGAGCAAAGATATACCATTAAATTTGGCAATTGATAATTACAAAACTTATATCTTTGAAAACACACCTTATTCAATTTCAAACAAAATTCTTGAAAAAACATTGCCGCAAATTACTCAGGAAGATATTAAATCATACTATGATAAAGCTTTTTTCCCGCAAAATGTTGTTATTTCAATAAACGGCAACGTTGATAAAGAAAAAACGATTAATGAGTTTACAAAAATCTTTAACAATAAAAAAGGCGAAAAGTTTGACTATGCCAAATATACAATACCTTCGCTAAAAGAAGGAAAGAAAATTACAACATCAGTTAAAGATTTGAAAACCGACTGGATTATAATCGGCTGGCAGACGCCCGGAGTTTTGTGCCGCAAAGATTATGCAACATTGCAGGTAATAGATTCACTTCTCGGTGCCGGCATGAGTTCACGTCTTTTTAAAAACCTGAGAGATAAAGACGGACTTGCATATCAGCTAGGTTCACAGTTTTCACCGAATGTTTTGAAAGGTGCTTTTATTGTCTATATAGGAACAAATCCTGAAAACCTTGATTATGCACAGCGCCGCATGCTTGAAGAAGTTTTCAGGCTCAAAAAAGAGTTTGTCGGCTCAAAAGAGCTTCAGGAAGCAAAAGATAAACTTCTCGGCCACTATATAATAGGACAGGAAACTAACCTTGACAAAGCAACAACAATAGGTTGGTTTGAAGCATCAGGCAGAGGTTACAAATTCGACGACCAGTACGCTCAATTGATAAACAGCGTTACAGAATCCGATATTATAGAAGTCGCAAACAAATATTTCAATAACAACTACATTTTATCAATAGTAAAGCCTCAATAAAATTGAGGCTTTACTTTATTGCAAGAATTTATCTATTATTAACAACACTAAAAAATTTTTTTGTCAGTATAATTAACAAAAATTTACATAATAAATATTATTTGAAGTAAATAAGTAAATAGGTGAATAAGCGCATAAGTCTTTAAGGTGCGCTTAAGCGCACAAAATATTTTTTCCCTCTCCCCTTGTGGGAGAGGGCTAGGGTGAGGGGTATAATAATCTGCACTTAATGAAACAGCAACAAAGCGGATGCTGTTAATCGCGATTATCAGTGATGCGTACAAAAATAACTTCTGTAATCAGCCTGCCCTCTTGCCCTCAGAACCTCCGGTCTTCTGATTGCTACCCTCTCCCTTAATCCCTCTCCCGAGGAGAGGGAAAAAATATTTTGTGCGCTTAAGCGCACCTTAAAGACTTATGCGCTTATTCACCTATTTACTTATTTACTTCAAATAATATTTATTATGTAACTTACCAATTCGTCCTTGTCAAAGTCTGCTTTGCATGACGGTCATACATTTTATCTTTGTACCAGGCACCTCTGAAGGATTTATCATCATTATACATGTACTGCATATCGTGCGATATAAAATATATGGCGCTCACTAAAGTCCCGTTTGCCCTGTATTGCTTTGACATATAAGGGAAATTAGGGTAATTTTCAGAGAATTTATCAATATATCTGAGTTTTCCCATCGCATCATAATAATAAACAGTTCTTAAATCATTTTTATATTGAATAGCATAACTTATCAAAAGATTGTTCTTATAGTAGAATCCGCAAAGGTTTTCAGTATCTGTCTCTTTCACTCCGTTTTGAACAAGCATATAATGTCTTTTAAAATCTTTGTCTTTCAAAAAATCTTTATATTCAGCTCTGAACTCTTTCTTTTTATATTTATAAACAGTATTTTCATCGAAAAGTGCCTTCTGATATTTATCTATAACAGCATCCCTTTCAACCTGGGAAATATCAAGCCAGTCAAATACAAGATTTCCTGTAAGAACAATTTCAGAAGGGACATTTTCTATCACTTTCGGCGGCTCAACATCAGCTGATAGTCCAGCTTTCCCTATAATTAACAAACAAAATAAAATTACTAATTTTTTCATATATACTCCTTTTTATTTTAATATCATATAATGAACAGCCTAAAAGTATAGTCTTGACACTCTATTCAGGTCATAATCAAGCTTTCAGCCGGTATAAATTAAGCAATTAACACTTTGTAACAAAATTTTAACATATTTTTTTAAATTAAGCGATATTTTCTTGACGCAAAAAATTGATGTATTATGATAAAGTAACATGGTAAATTTAAGTTAGGTGTATTGTGCCCGAATTAAATTTAATCATAAAAGTTCATTAAGCTGAAATTCAGTAAAATGAAAGGTTTACAGCCTCAAGTTAGATTTTATTATTGTAAATAATTTCATCGGTCCCAAAATACATTTAAGGGATTTCAAAATGAAAAAATAATACAATTTTTTATATAGTACGTACACATAGACGAGGTGAATTAATGTCTAACACAAAATATGCAGAAAGAGTAACTCCAA
>CALVEO010000053.1 GCA_944326615.1 Candidatus Gastranaerophilales bacterium
ATTGTAACATTAATATTTTTTTTCTGCACATCAGGGTTAACTTTTGAAATATCAATTTTAGTATTTGCGACAGCTTTTCTAAGCCTTTCTGCAACCATCTGCGCTTCATCAAGTTTTGTAAACGGAAGAATTATTACAAACTCTTCACCTCCGTATCGCCCGGCAATGTCGTAGTCTCTAAGCTGATGTTTTATTACATTTGAGACTGTTTTCAACACTAAATCACCTGCAGCATGACCGTAAGTGTCGTTTACATTTTTAAAATAATCGATATCAGTCATAATCGTGCATAAACTCCTGTGTTGGCGTTTTGCCCCCGATACTTCCTGCTTTATACGTTCTTCAAGCTGATGCCTATTATAAAGACCTGTGAGCGCATCAAGTGTTGCATGTTTTAAAATTTCTGCATAGACATTTGCCCTGTTTATTGTTGTTGCTGCCTGATTTGTGAGCTGTTCTATATAGCTTATTTCTTTTTCGCTCAAAATATTATCGGTGCTTTTGGTTACGATACAGCCTAAGAGTTTGTTTTCGCTTATCAGCGGGAAAAGACCGATTTTTTTATCCGGTGTTAAAATGTATTCTGACTTGTTTGTTATACATTTCAAAAGTTCAAATATTTTTTTGTCTTTACAGGCTGAAGGCCAGATAAGTTTATTATTTATGAAAATATAAATTAAGTGTTCTGATACAAATTTGTCAATCATTTCGCCGATAATAGGTATAATATAGCTTGTTTCATATTGGGTTTCAATTATTTTAGCTATATTTTTCATTGCATCGTGAAAGTCTATATTTCTTTGCATCCGTTCCAAAAGAATAACGTTTTGAATTTTTAATGAAATTAGATATGCTGCGGTTTTTAAAAGATCTAAAGCGTCTTTATCTGGGATATTGTCACATTTAATCATACCTATTAGTTTTTGTCCCTGATAAAGTGCATAGAAAAGACAGCCGTTTTCTTCAGTGCAGGTAATGTTTTTTAATTTTTCAAAAATTTTATATAATTCTTTTGCCTGCTCTTTATGACCGAATTCGTCAATGGAAATCCAGCTTTTCGAAAAATCCCGTAAAGTTTCTGAAGCGGGATCATAAATATATATGTGTACTGATGAAAATTTTTCCTCAAGTACACGTGTAATACCTGCTGCATTACACGTGTCATTCAATTTCTCGGATAAATTTTCTATGTCTTCTAATTTTGGCATTATGCTTCCAGTTTTTGCAAAATATCGTCTGAAATATCAAAGTTTGCATAAACATTTTGAACATCATCATGTTCTTCCAGTTTATCCAGAAGTTTCAAAATTTGCTCAGCAGTTTTTTCATCTGTAATTTCAATAGTGTTTTGCGGAATTCTGGTAAGCTCTGCTGATTCGTTTTTAAATCCTGCCGCTTCAAGTCCTTCAACAACAGATTGAAAATTTTCAGGTGAAGTGATAACTTTATACTGGCCTTCTTCTTCTGTTACGTCAAGTGCATCAAGGCTTATAGCAGCTTCAAAAAGTTTGTCAAAATCAGCACTTTCATCAAAAGTAATAACTCCGCGCTGGTCAAACATCCAGCCTACACATCCTGTAGCACCTAAGCTTCCGTTATATTTGGTAAAGAAGCTTCTTATATCACCTGCTGTTCTGTTACGGTTGTCGGTCATTGCTTCTATTACAACTGCGACGCCGCCCGGGGCATAGCCTTCATAAATCAGTTCTTCATAATTTTCTGCAGAACCTGCACCTGCACCTTTTTCAATTGCACGTTTAATGTTGTCGTTTGGAAGGCCTGCGGCTTTTGCTTTTTCAATAGCTGTTCTCAAACGGAAATTCCCTGCTGGATCAGGGCCTCCGAGTCTCGCTGACACGATTAACTCTCTTGAATATTTTTGAAATACCACTGCGCGCTGTGAATCTACTTTTGCTTTTTTATGTTTAATGGTTGACCATTTTGAGTGTCCTGACATATTATTTTTCCTCTTTTAATCTTATACTCTGTATTTATATTTTAGCACAAAAAGTTTTATACCTATTTTAAAAATTTTTATGCTAAGATATTTTTAAATAAGAGAGGATATGGAGTATATGAAAAGGATTTGTATTATAGGAGGGTGCGGGCATGTAGGTCTGCCTTTGGGGTTGGTTCTTGCTGAGAAAAATTTTGTTGTTACTCTTTTAGATATTAATAAATATACTATAGATTTAATTAATAATAAAATTGTTCCGTTTCAGGAAGATGGTGCTGTGGAGATTTTGAATCAGGTGCTAAATAAAAATCTTTTTGTTACTGCTGATAAAGAGGTTATAAAAGAGCAGGATGTTATTATATTTATCACCGGAACACCTGTTGATGAGCACCATAATCCGAAGATTCATGAGGTTATGAATGTTATTGAAAAGTATATGCCTCTAATGAACAAGGAGCAGTTAATAATTTTGCGGAGCACTATATACCCCGGTACTACTGAAATTATTGAGCAAAAGTTTCACAGATATTTTAATGCTACGCCAAAACTTGCATTTTGCCCTGAGAGAATTTTGCAGGGTAAAGGAATTGAGGAGATTAAAAGTCTTCCGCAAATTGTTTCGGCTGTAAGTGATGAAGCCGGAAAAGAGGCGGCCGGTATATTTTCAAAAATTGCACCGAAAATAATTCATCTTGAACCTGTCGAAGCAGAATTATCTAAACTTATGCTTAATACCTGGAGATATCTGGAATTTGCGATTGCAAACCAATTTTATATGATGGTAGAAGATAAAGGGCTTGATTTTTATAAAATATATAATGCTATGACTGAAGATTACCCTCGTGCAAAAAGTTTTTGCAGGGCAGGACTTGCTGCAGGTCCATGTCTTTTTAAAGATACAATGCAGCTTTCTGCTTTTTATAGAAATCAGTTTTTTCTGGGACAATCGGCAATGCTTGTAAATGAAGGTTTGCCTAATTTTCTTGTAAGTCAGCTTGAAAAGAAGGTAGGTTCTCTAAAAAATAAAAAAGTTGCGTTGCTCGGTATGACTTTTAAAGCTAATAATGACGACATCAGAGAGAGTTTGTCTTTCAAAATAAAAAAGGAACTGGAGTTTAAGCTTGCAGAAGTATTGCCTTCTGATCCGTATCTTAAGGAGACATATAAGCTTGAAGATGCACTAGCTGAGTGTGATGCTGTAATATTAGGCGTTCCGCACAAGGAATATTTGAATTTAAAGATTTATAAGCCTTATGTTGATTGCTGGAATGTTTGGAAAAATGAGAGGTAATTTGAATGAAAATATTAGTAACAGGTTCTGCCGGATTTATTTGCGGTTATGTTGTAGAAGAATTACTAAACTACGGGCATGAAGTAGTTGGAATTGATAATTTTTCAAAGTACGGAAAAATTAAAAAATCTTATGATAATCATCCGAACTACCATTTTGTAGAAGGTGATGCAAAAGATGTCGGGCTTATGAAAAAGCTGGCAGAAGACTGCGACCAGATACTTGCTTGTGCAGCTATGATTGGCGGTATCGCATATTTTCATGAGATGGCTTATGATTTGCTTGCAGAAAATGAAAGAATTATGGCCTCTACTTTTGACGCTGCTATTCACGCTTTTAAAAATGGAAAATTGAAAAAGATAAATGTACTGAGTTCCAGCATGGTGTATGAGTGTGCAACAAATTATCCCTCAAAAGAAGGTGATGAAAAAATTATTCCGCCTCCTTTAAGTACATACGGTTTTCAAAAACTAGCATGCGAATACTACTGTAAAGGCGCATTTGAACAATACGGACTTCCTTATACGATTATAAGACCGTTTAACTGTGTCGGTACAGGTGAAAAGCGTGCTCTTTGCGATAAAGAAATTCTTTCAGGAAACGTAAAGCTTGCAATGAGCCATGTTGTACCTGATCTTGTGCAAAAGGTTTTGAAAGGCCAGGATCCTTTGCATATTCTGGGCAAGGGCAATCAGATAAGGC
This sequence comes from Candidatus Gastranaerophilales bacterium, assembly GCA_944326615.1. GTDB lineage: Bacteria > Cyanobacteriota > Vampirovibrionia > Gastranaerophilales > Gastranaerophilaceae > Stercorousia. The sequence goes on from CALVEO010000053.1 coordinate 3,951, forward strand.
ACTACACCTACGCAGGCGATTTAGCCAGAGGTATAAGACTTTGCATAGAATCTGAAAATGCTGTTAATGAAGATTTTAATTTGTCGACCCCTGTTTCTACTACTGTTCTTGAACTTGCTCAAACCATTTGGAAACGCTTAAATCCTGATAAAGAATTTAGATATATAAGCGATGAGCCGTTTAAATATGACGTTCAAAAACGTGTACCATCTGTTGAAAAAGCAGAAAAATTACTAGGCTTTAAAGCAGAAACAAAACTGGATGAAATTCTTGATGAAGTTGTTCCATGGATTGCAGAACAAATTAAAATCGGAGGTATTTAAGCTTATAATGGAGATATAAATGCTGACTATAATAATTCCTGTTTATAACGAAGGTGAAAATATTAAAACAGCCGTCGAAAACATTGAAAAAGAAGTAAAATATCCATATACCATAAATTTAATTTATGATTTTGACGAAGATACAACTATTAAACCTGCCAGAGATTTAAATGTTAATCTTATTAAAAATAAGTATGGCAGAGGTGTATTAAATGCAATAAAGACCGGGTTAGAGGAAGTTAAGACAGAGTTTGCAATTGTTACAATGGCAGATTTGTCGGATCCGCCTGAAGTTATGAATGCTATGATAGACTCAGCGATAAAAAATAATGCTGATATTGTTAGTGCATCGCGCTATATGTCGGGGGGGGGGCAGATTGGAGGCCCGTTTATAAAAAAATTGATGTCTAAATATGCGGGATTATCTCTGCATTATCTCGCCGGTCTTCCTGTACATGATGCCACAAATTCTTTTAAATTATACAGAAAAACTTTTCTGGATAATGTAACAATAGAAAGTACAGGCGGTTTTGAATTAGGCCTTGAGCTTGTAGTGAAGGCTTTCAAGAATGGAAATAAAATAACAGAAGTTCCGACTATCTGGCATGATAGAACTGCAGGCAAATCGAATTTTAAATTAATAGAATGGCTGCCGAAATATCTTAAATGGTATTTTAAAGCTTTTGGAGGGAAAAATTGTTAAATAAATTTGTTTCACTTGTAGCCTGTTTTATAAAGAAAGAGAGTCTGAAAAAATTCTATTTAATTTTATTTTTCTTTATAATGACATTAATATTTATTTTTTTACATTCAAAAAATGTTTTTCTGTATAAAAATTTTGCAATAGAAGACGGACCGATTTTCGTTACGCAATCGTTACAATACGGTATCAAGTCATTATTTATTACATACGCTGGGTATAACCATTTGATTTTAAGATTAATAGCTTTAATTTCATCTGTTTTTCCATTGTCAATGTTACCTGTGGTATATCTGTTTTTTAATATATTATTCAGATTTTTTGTTGTTGTAGCTTTATATTATGCTTTTGATTTAAAAAATGTAAAATACGGTGTATTAATTGCTTTAATGCCACTATTAGCTCCTGTAGAAGCTGATGTTTACGATAATCTCCCGAATTTACAATGGTTTTTGGCTTTTTTATTTGTATTGGTTTTATCTTGTGATTGGACCAAATGGAATAAATATTTTACAGCAGTTTCTGTTTCATTGTTGTCTTTGACAGGTCCGTTTTCAATTTTGTTTTTCCCGATTGCTGTTTTGCGGATTTTTGTTTTTAAAGATTTGAAGGCTCAAATGCTGGCATATTTTGCCTACTTTACGGGAATGTTTGTTCAGCTTTATTGTGTTCTGAATTTAGAGAGAACTGATATTGCAGATAATATTATCTCACGTATTCCTCCGTTTTTGCATAATTTTGTTTTATGCTTTTCACATATAAAGTTTATATCTGTTATAATATTTTTAATTTTTTTATTTGCATTATATAAATTTATAAGAAATTTCAATCTTAAAAATGATTTTAAATTGATTTCATTAATATATGCAGGTGTAATAATTGTTTTTCCTTCAATGATAGCAATTTCAAAGCTCAGTGAAACATATATTCCCGGACGTTATTTGTTTGTTTATGCAACTGCTGTTTTATTATTTATAATTTTGACATTAAAAAATAAGTATATAACTCTTTTGATAATTTTATTTACAATCCTTTCGTTCACAACTGTAAGCAGACGTGATATATATTGGGATCAGTATTTGAAGTATCTACAATTTAATAAAAAAATTTTTATAACTGTTAATCCCGGATTTGATTTTGCCGCAACACTTGAAAATAATCAGCCGATAGAACGCAAACCTGATGCTTTGCTGCATGGCTTAGAATATTTTAAACCGGCTGAGATATGCAGCAGTGAATATGCCGCAGTTACAATCTTGTATGACAAACAGCTCACAACAAGTATAAGTACAAAAGATAATTCTTTTTATGATACAATTGTTCTCAGAAGTGTCGACAAAGGACTTTATAAATCGGATTATATTTTCCCGGTTACGGATTCTGATTATATAATATCTGTCGTGCCTGATTTAGAAATTAAATTGTATTGTTTGTATTAATGCTATGAAAAATAAAAAAGACGAATACTACAGATATTTTAATGAAAATATTTTAGATAAAGTTCGCAAATTTGAACAAGAGCGTATATCTATTGTAAAAAAGGTTGTTTTTTCATCATCTTTGTACTTTTTGTCAGGTTTATTTCTGGCGTTTATTGTAATATTTGTAAAATTCAGTCCGATTTATAAGTTTATTCTTGTTCCTGTTATTCTCTTTTTAATGTATGCGTGTATATTAAAAAGTATAGTTAATTTTATTATCGCAGGAAAAGATTTTCAGAATTTGCTTTATGAAAAAGTGCTTCCCCTGTTTCTGCCGCCGTATGCCAATTTCAAAAAATGGCCTAAAAATCATAATACTGATGTTATAATTGAATCAAAACTTTTTCATAATTTTGATACGCAGGAAGATGTATCAAGCTTTTTTGGCGTTTATAATGGAACGAACATTATAATTTCAGATTCCAGATTAAAAATGCCTGTTAAGGGGGTTAATAAACCTGATTTGTTTAAAGGCACTTTAATTGAATTGGAGCTTGAAAAAAGAATTGATAACCACGTAATAATGTTTTCTAAAAACGAGAAAAAGTTTAATAATTACAAACAAATAAATCCGCATATAGAAGAGATGAATAAATATCTTTATGTATTTGCAAAAAATAATAAAAATTTGGAATTCATTAGTGAAACTTTCTGGGATACTGTGAAAAGATTTGGAGAAATTTATACAGCAAAAGGGTTTGAATTATCTTACAAAGACAATGTTGTTTTGATTGCTCTGAGACAGAAAAAGCCTATGCTTTTCGGATTTTTATTCAGGTCATTGCTAAAGGCAAAAAATTACGATGACCTTATCGAAAGATTCATCGTAATTTTTGATTTAGTTGATATTTTAAATTCTTGATATTTTAAGCAGCTTTATCAAGTTTTGGTTTATCTGCTGTGTTGTTAGCTGCAGGTGTAGTCTCATTATTAGTATTTTCTGCGGCTTTTTGGTTCTTTTTACCGCGTTTCATATACGCATAAGCTGCAGTTCCGACAGCAGCAATACCGATGCCTGCTCCGATAATAATTTTGGTCCATTTATTTCTAATTTTGGATGCTCTATCTTTCAGAGCTTCTGCAATACCAAATTTATCACCTACCATACGACCCATTTTTGATTTGTTGCGGCCAGCCATGCCTTGCTGGACTTCAAATACTTCTGTCATATAGCGTTCATTTGCAGTTTTCCCGCCATTGTACTCTGCATTTTCATGCCAGTCAATTTTTTGCTGCAGACCGTTTCTTACCATTTCTGCAAATTTTGAAAGTTTGCCTTCTTCAGGTTTCAGATTATAGTCAGATACTGCATTTTGTACGCACTCTTTTACTTCTGCGGCATTTCTTTGCATTCTTTCTGCATCAACGGCATTGCCGAGTTCTTCGCCTGATACATTCTGGAATTTTGAAGTATCTATATTAATGAGGTAAGGATTTTGAGTTAAATAACCTCTTGCCGCAGTGATAAAATCAGGAGCACCGCCTGTTTTTGTACTTATAACAGGAGTACCTGCTGCAAACGATTCAAGCGGAGTTATACCGCAGGGCTCAAATCTTGATGTAAAAATTGAATATGTCGCACAGCCTACAAGTCTGTTCGGGAAGAAGCCGTTAACATAGCAGGCATTGCCTTTGTATATTCCGCCATCAAGTTCTTCAATCTGTCTGATTATATCCTGAACCCATTTGAAGTCTCTTGCGTTATCTTCCCATACGCCGGCTCCAACAATCAATTTAGAGTGTTTCTTAGTTTCTTTATCAATATTCGGATCTTTTAAGAAGTTTAAAAATGCCTGGAAAGTTGACGGATATCCTTTTTGCGGGTCCGGTCTTCCCCATCCCATAAAGAGCATATCGCCTTCATTGTATTTTGATAAGTGTCCGACTACACTTGCACCGTCTCCTGAAATTTGGCTTTCGGTAAAGAACATACGTGTTAAGCCGTTGACACTGCCTGTTTCGTAAGCTTCTCCGAGTGTATCAAGCAGCCATTTTGTGTTTGATTTCTTAGCTTTTAAAACTTCTTCAAGGTTATCTGATACAATTTTGCCGTTTTCAACAACAGGTTTGTATTCATAAGTTGTAAAGCCGTCTTTCGCTTTGGTTAAACCGTTTATAAAACTTCCTCTGCAGAAGTTTGCTGTCGGATCATTCAGCCTTAAGTTTGCCGGAGTGCTTCCGTTTGTAATATCTTTTGTTTCAATTTCTGCAAGTTTATTTGTCATAAATTGAGCGATATCAGGAGTATCAAGAGATTTCATTTCTTTACCGTAATTTATTGATACTGTTCCGCAGCTCAGATTTTTACCGTTAACTTTTGTCCCTGCGACAGGCACCATTGAGAGATTAAATGTGCGGACTTCATTTGCTGTATCAATGTAATCATCGCGGAAATTTGCCATAAACGGCTCAAAAATTTGATATGCAAATTTCCTTTCTTCTTTAGAAGCTCTTGACCAGTTTGCTTCAATTTCGCGTAATTTTGAAATTTGTTTATGTTTATTTAATTTATCAACATCTTCTTTTCTTGCTACCATTCTGAAAAATTCAAAAGGATTGTCTTTTGCTCCCTGATAGCTTCTCCCTGGGTTATGGAAACGACCGTCGGCTTTAACTCCATTCCAATAATTATTGCCAAAATGGGATTCATCAGCTATATAGTTCATTACCATAAATCCTGGTCTGTCATGAAGCCAGATATTTGCAGGATTATAAAAACCATGTTTTTCTGTATTCATCTTTGGAAGCAAGTCTACAAATGCTCTGTTATTGTCGGCATAAGCAAGATCAGTTTCTATTTCCTGAAGCTTACCGTTTACTTTTACTTTCGCACTTGTTGCATAGTAGGCTTTGTCATTCCCGTAGGGAGCTTCAAATCTCGCAAGTCCTTCTGTGTGAACAAAGTAGGCTGAATTTCTTTCAGCTTTATAAGGTGCCGCTTTTGCATTAACATCTGAAATATATTTTTTTACATCATCACTTTCTAAAGCTGCTTTGTATTTTTCTTTAAGTTCTGCATCTTCATTAACAAGTTTGTCAACTTCTTTTTTGATTTTTGCTTCTACTTTGTTTTGTTCATCTTTAAATACTATATCTTTATATTCTATTTGAGGATTGTTTTTTCTTTTGATTTCATTTTCTTTTTTATTTTGTTCCGTAAAAGCGTTATCTTTTTTTGCTGCTGCAGCTAATTCATCTTTATATTTTTCATGTAATTCTGCATTATATTTTTCTACATAAGGTTTTTTAAGCTTGTTAAATACTTTTTGTTTATATTTATCAATTGTTTCGTCAACAGTATCTGCAACGCTCAGAGCTCTGAAAACTCTATATGGTATAGTTTCCATTTTAGAAATTGATTTAGTTGAGGGTCTTGTAATTTGTCCTTTTAAATCGGTTGCCTCTTCAAGAACAATTACATTTGATATACCGTTGTCATTAGGTTTATGCTGTACTACAAATCTGAATTCTTCACCGTCTTTAAGCTGAATTTTTTCCCTTTGCATTAAATGTTCCAGTGATTCATTAGGTTCTGCATGATAAAATTCATCTTTATTATAGGAGGTGATATATTTTCCGTTTGCATCTTTTTTTACGATTATAGCTTTAACTCCTCCATCTCCGTTATCATAAGCATGATAAGGCGAAAAATCTCTTACATCGGCATTTTCATGCAGCCTCCAGCTTACAGGTGCTTCTTGAGTTACAACACCTAAGCCGCCTGCACTGTAACCGTATCTTTTATTTTCAGGTGCATAAGATGCAAATTCTTTTATATGTTTATCATCATTTCCGGTGAAAGTCAGTAATGTGCCTGGCATAGTCCGGGGGGGGGGCACACTCATGGCTACCGGCATGGTTTGGTTGTCTGATTGTACTCTGTCATTTCTTTTGATACTCTTTGCCTGATAATTTGGCATAACTGAATAAATACGCATATTTACACCCTTTTCAATTTATAAAATATATACACTATTTTTTAGTTTGCAGAAAATTTCTTCCCCGCCTTATATAGTAAAATGCAGACAAGTTTTTTTTCAATAGCAAATTGCTGTTTTATGAAGAAATATTAAGTAAAGTTTTTTTTAATAATTAGAGTTTTTTATCTAATTTTTAAGTAAAATTAAATAAAAAGAATAAAAAAGGTAAAAACATGGGCAGATTTTTTGGATTATTAGGAATTATTTTGATATTCGGGATAGCTTATTTAATGTCAAATAACCGAAAAGCTATAAATTATAAAACAGTCGGTACAGGTTTTTTATTGCAGGTTTTACTGGCTCTTTTTATTTTTAAAGTTCCTTTGGGGCGTGCAATTTTTTATAATCTCGGATTATTTATTCAAAAAATCCTTGAATTTGCAAAGCAAGGTGGTTCTTTTGTATTCGGTCCTTTGATGACAGAGCATAAAATTACTGCGGTATTTGGCGAAGGTGCTCAGGTATTTGCGCTTCAGCTGGTTGCCTCATTGATATTTATGATGATTTTAGTTAATATTCTTTATTATTACGGAATTATGCAGAGAATTGTTCCGCTTTTCGGCAAAGCAATGAACAAATTAATGAATGTGAGCGGGGCTGAGGCTTTATCAAATGTTGCAAGCGCTTTTGTCGGACAGATAGCTGCACAGATTATGATAAGGCCATATCTTGCAAAGCTGACGCGTTCTGAATTGCTTGCTTCAATGGCAGGAAGCATGGCTTGTATTTCAGGAGCTACAATGCCGATTTATATAGGAATGGGGATTCCTGCTCAATATCTTCTTGCAGCTTCTATTATGGCTGCTCCGGGAGCACTTGTTATTTCTAAAATAGTTTATCCAGAAACAGGAACTCCTGAAACCAGTGAAGATATTAAAATAACTTACAGTAAAAGAAAAAAGCCTTATATAAATGTATTTGATGCAATTTCTTCCGGTGCATCTGAGGGTATGAAGGTAGCTATAAATGTTATTGCCATGATTTTGGCTCTTGTTGCTCTGGTTGCTATGATTGACTGGTTTTTAGGATATTTAGGTATATTTATAGTAAAATACCTTCATATAAACTTTGCATCTTTTGATTTAAACCATCTTTCTTTAAAACTTATTCTTGGCAAGATATTTGCGGTATTTGCATATTTTATGGGTGTTCCGATGAAAGAGGCAACAACAGTTGGTTCTCTTATGGGTACAAAGCTTGTATTAAATGAAATGGTTGCTTATTTTGATATGACTCATCTGCCAGTGGCTTTGTCTGATAAAAGCTTTCTAATCGCAAGTTTTGCGCTTTGCAGTTTTGGAAATTTCGGTTCTATTGCAATACAATTAGGCGGTATTGGCGAACTTGCGCCAAACCAGAGGAAAAATCTCGCAAGACTTGGTGTAAGAGCGTTGATTTGCGGAACACTAACCTGTTATATGTCAGCTGCTATTGCAGGAGTTTTGTTTAATTAATATTGATTTTTTTAAAAATATTGTTATAATGTTAGAGTAAAGTAAAATAATAGGAGCAAATTATGAAAAAATCAGATAGTTTGAGAGCTTCGGGGGGGGGGCACTTTCAGCTGGCAGAAGGACTGTAAGTCAAGTAGTT
>CALVEO010000054.1 GCA_944326615.1 Candidatus Gastranaerophilales bacterium
CACAAAGAGAGAGGGGGAACGTAGCCGTTCCATCCACCACCTGTGCTTTGCATGAATTTGTTCTGTCATTGCAAGGTAGCGTGCCGCTCCACCCGACATATTGGGTTTTGCATAAATTTTCTATGTCATTACGAGGAGAATGCAAAGCATTCGACGTAGTAATCTCATTAATATTATATAAATTATGAGATTGCGACGCTCTATTCTGTCGCTCGCAATGACAATTGTTAGATCTTAGATAAGATTTACGGGAACATGCTTCCTCCCTCGGGGGAGGGCTGGGGAGAGGGAAAATTTTTACGATACGTCCTGTTAACTTAGTGCCATAGTATCTTAGTATCCGAATAAAAACCTGCCATATAATGACACCATCTTCTAAAAGGACGAGGGATTGAATATTAAGACCTGTCATCGCGCACATGGTGCGCGATCTTTTTATGACAAATCCAAGATTGCGCAATAAATGCGCAATGACATTACTGTATAAGACCTGACTTACTGCCCTTCTGTCAGCTAGAAGTGCCCCCCCCCCGAAGCTTCGTGTCTTTGTAAATTTTTTAAATTTTTCATCTCTTAACTCCTCTATTTTATAAAATTTTCTCTTTTTATTATTATAACATTATATAATATAAAAAACAAGATTAACCAAAAAATCCGTAACAAGAAGGTATATTGTAGATAATATTGCAGCCTGTGTTGTAGAATCTCCGACTTCTTTTGCTCCGCCTTTTGTGCTATAACCTTGTGTTGCACAAACAAGTGCAATCAAACCGCCAAAAATTGCACCTTTTAAAAGACTTATATAAATATCTCTCGTAGACATCCAAAGCCAAGCTGAATTCATATACCTTGCAGGATGAAGTTCAATAGTTGCATGTGATACAAGCATACCGCCCGCAATACCAACAAATTCCGCAAGCAAAACCACCATAGGAACTGTTATCATACCTGCAATAATACGCGGGGTAAAATAATATCCTACAGGATCTACTTTTAATGTTTTCATTGCATCTACCTGGGATGTAACCTGCATATTTGCGATTTCTGCAGAAATCGCAGTTCCTGCACGCGCCCCGATAGCAAGTGCTGCAAATCCGGGAGCAATCTCTCTTATCATAACAACAGCTATTGTACCGCCGATATATGTATCAGCACCACTCATTAAAAACTGTTTTGATACCTGTATTGCGATAACCGCTGCTGCGATAAAAGCTATTATTAAAGAAATAGGAAGCGAATCATAACTGATAGAAGCAGCTTGCGCAAGAACAGAAGAAAAACGCACCTGAAACAGGTACTTTATACTCTTTATTAAATTTTGCACGCATAAACCTAAAAATTCTATCAAAAAAATCCTCACGAGAAATTCAAATTTCAAACAGTCAAAATTAAAATTCTGCCCTCTCCTCAAAAGGCGGGGGCAGATAAAAGTATTAATAAACAGGCATACACCATTTTTTATATTTTGGCACTTTACCTTTGACAACATCAAAATAAAGTTTTTGAAGTTCTTTAGATATAGGTCCGACATGCCCGTCGCCTAAAGTTCTGTTATCAATGCTTGATATCGGGCTGATTTGAGCACCAGTACCGCAATAGAAGGCTTCATCCGATATATAAAGTTCTGTTCTGTCAATCGGACGTTCTTCTGTTTCAATACCAAGAACATCTTTAGCAAGTTCCATAATTGTATTTCTTGTAACTCCGACTAAAATATTATCTGTTTTCATTGTAGTAACGAGTTTTCCATTTTGAACAAGGAACAAGTTCATAGCAGAACCTTCCGTAACCTGTCCTGCTTCATCAAGAACAACTGCATCATCAAATCCCATATTATGGGCATCTGTTTTAATCAAAGCAGCATTTGCATAAGAACCAGCAACTTTAGCGCGGGGAGGAATAGCGTTATCACTGTTTCTTCTCCAGCTTGATACACAAACTCTCAAACCTTTTGAAGTATCAATATAATCGCCCATCTTATTGGTAATTAATGCGTAAGAATCTGTATTATCATACAAACCCGGTCCTACTTTCTGGGCAGATTTATAAAGTGTCGGACGCATATAGCAGTCTTCTTTATAATTATTTTTAGCAAGCAGTTTTTTTGTAATTTCACAGTGTTCTTCAACCGTATAAGGACTTTCCATGCACATAATCTTTGCACTTCTCAAAAGCCTTTCGTAGTGTTCTGGCACTCTGAAAGCATAAAGCTGCTTTTCTTCTTCATTCCAGTAAGCCCTGATACCTTCAAATACCGCAGTTCCGTAAAGGAAAGCATGGGTGCGGATCGGTATCATTGCTTTAGAAGCTTCTACATACTGTCCGTCCATAAAATAAAACTCTGTCATAATCCCTCCTTTTATATACTACTATACCATGAAAGAAAAAAACAGAGTTACAAGTTTATTAAATTGTTTAGTTATTTAAACGCAAATTTCTTTTTGTTATTCAAAAGATTATTTTCAAGATTTGCCGTTTCAATAAATTTTTTAGCATCGTTAACAGGAATAGCAAAACCTATACCAATATTAGAAATATTATTGTCAGGGTTGTAAATAGATTGAGAAATACCTATTACTTCTCCCTGGGAATTCAAAAGAGGACCTCCGGAAGAGCCTGGATTTATCGCTGCATCAGTTTGAATGCGGCCTTTTGCATAATCTATTCTCGAAACAATACCGGAAGTCAAAGTTCCGGAAAAACCAAAGGGATTACCGATAGCAAGAACTTTTTGCCCGACTTTAACATCTGAAGAATCTCCGAATGAAATTGTTTTCAACCTTGATTTCGGAGAAATTTTTAATAAAGCTAAATCCTTGTTTTTTCCCATTTTTGCAAGAACAGATGCCTTATAAACTTTACCGTCATAAGTTGTAACATCAATCTGGTTGGCACCTTCCACAACATGCGAGCCTGTCAAAATAACGCCGTCTGAGCGCACCACACATCCAGTTCCTGCAGAAAATCCGTCATCTAAATTCGCCTCTATTGATACAATAGATGGATTAATTTTTTCATACACACTAATATTTACCAGTTCATCAGGCGAATAATGCTGCGCAAGAACAGGCATGGAACACATAAAAAATAAAGTTAAATATAAAATAAAATTCTTTAGCATAATACTCCTCTTACACTATAATTATCGCGCCTTTCAAAAAATGTTCATCTGACTTTATCAAAATTTTGAGGTTAGTTATTGTAATTATTACAATTTTAATGTATAATTCAGAAAAAAATTACATTTTAATAAGAAAGGACTTTAGAATTATGAGTATTGAATTATTCAAACAACATTTAATGGAAAAAAGAGCTGTTAAAATTATTGCAGGTATCGACAATTTTGATATCGAAAACATTAAAAAAGTAGTAACAGCAGCACAAACAGCAGGCGCTTCAGCAGTTGATATAAGCGCTAAGCCTGAAATCATTTCAGAAATTAGAGAAATGACAGATATGCCGGTTTTTGTATCTTCAATTGTTCCGTCAGAACTTGTAAAAGCAGTGGAACTCGGTGCTGATGCTATTGAACTCGGTAACTTTGATGTTCTTTATAAAAAAGGGATTTCATTCTCTGCTAATCAGATTTTATCTTTAGTAAAAGAAACTTTAGACCTTTTAGGCGATACAAGAACATTCTTCTGTGTAACAATACCGGGAGAACTTTCAATTGCAGATCAAATTGAACTTGCAAGAAAATTGGAAACTATGGGTATTGACTTAATTCAGACAGAAGGTCACTTCTCATCTTCTCATATTTCTGACGGTGCAAGAGGTTTGATGGAAAGAGCTGAATTAACTATTTCAAACACAATTGAACTTTCAAGAAACATCGATCTTCCGATAATGACAGCAACAGCAATTAACCCGACAACTGCTCCGTTTGCATTTGCGGCAGGCGCTTCAGCTATCGGATGCGGCTCTTGCATTAACAAAGCTGATTCTGAGCTTTCAATGATTGCTACAGCAAAAAGTCTTGTTGAAATAGCTTCAAGAAACGCTTTGAAAGTTGTTGAACTTGTGTAAGTAAAAAAATATCTTTATAAAAAAAATAGTCCTGTAAAAGGGGCTATTTTTTTTGTCTAATTACATTTATTAACATGTAATGGATTTTTAATATACTTTTACATAGAATATTATTGTGAAAGGATAATTATGGAATTAATTTTAGACATCTTATATATATATGTTGCCATATATTCACTGTATTTTATGGCACTTGCTCTAAGAAACCTTAATGACAGACCGTTTAAAATAGAAAAAAGATACTCGCAGTATGAAGAAAAAGATAATCTTGCTGTTGTAATTTATGCGAGAAACAACAAAATTACTCTTGAAAACCTTATAAGAGAACTAAAAATGCAGGATTATCCGATAAATAATTTTCGGGTATTTGTAATTCTTGATAATTGTTCTGACAATTCCGAACAGCTTTTTGCAAATGAAGCGTTTGTAAATCTCATAAATATTACAGGTGTGGGCACTGTAGGTAAAGATCAGGCTGTTTCCATGCTTATTGAAAGATTATCTAAAGATCAAACCATTGATTCTTATGTATTTTTAGATGCGGACAGAAGCATTCCGGCAAACTTCTTAACTACAGTAAATTCCGCACTTGTAAATAACAGTGCCTTAAGCGGAGAAACTCTTATTATAACTGATAATCTCGGTCCTGTTGATAAAATTAAGGCAGCCTATCAAAAATACCACATGAATTTTATGAGAAAAGCTCGTTCGCTTTTCGGACTTGCGTCCAGCGCTGATTCAGGTGTATTTATTATAAAAAAAGATATTGTTGACGAAATAGGTTCTGTTGATTTTAAAGATATTAATACTGAACTCAAATACAGCATGCTTTTATCTAAAATTAAATGTCCATGTACATATAATCCTAATATACAAACCTATGTTGATACTGCAAACTATGAATTTAGGAAGCCGAGACTTTCTGCGAGACTCGATTTGTTTAAAAACTGTTTTACACAAATCTGGTCTAAAAATTTTATATTTGCAGAACACACATTCTCACTTTTAAATCCTAATATCTGGATGATTTTAATTATTTATGCAGTTGTGATGAAACATTCCTACAGATATTATTTCTTTGTTGATTTTAAAATAGTCCTTTTCACATTCTTAATTTTGCTTGCAGGCTTTGGAATAAGCTTGATAAATTCAAAATTAAGATTTAAAGAAATAATGCTTTTATGCTTATACCCGATTTATTCACTCTGCCACATAATTAAAAACCTTCCCCCTATAAGAGTTATCAGAGCAAAAATAGCCGGTCGGGAAGATTTGCCTGAAGGTACAGAAAAACTTGCTATCGAAGCTTTTGTTATGAATAATGCAGGCAGAGAACTTCCCTGCAAACTGGAATTTATATCAGAATCAGGGCTTGCCAAAATCAAATTTATGTATAAAAATAAAAAATTTGTTACGGGCAGACATCTGAGAATGATTGACGCTTTACAAGAAATAAGACAAAAATTATATGATTACGGATTTGTCTTAAAAATTTGCAGCTGCTGCAAGTATTTCACCTCAAATGTTGACGGATCTACCAATATGCTGAAAGGTTTTTGTAACAGCGATTACCCGAGTCCATCAATAAAAAATAAGCGTCCGACTCTAATATGGAATTCCTGTACTGATTTTGAGCCGGCTAAAGTTACAAGCATTTTAGAAGAAATGGCTAACGAACAAAATTCTCAGGGATAATCTCTTTAAGCATATAAAAAGAACCGCACACTATTTTCAATCTGTCTGATGGCAGTTCATCCAGAGATTTAAATACTTTTGAAGGATATTCACAAACATTTTGAAGTTCTTCTACAGTGCAGGAATTTTTATTATTAAAATGATAAAAATAAATATCATCTCCTTTTGCAAACAAAATTTCCATCATTTTTTTGTAATCTTTGTTTCTTAAGCAGCCAAATACAAAGCAGCGTTTTTTATCAGGGTAATAAAAATCCAAACTCTCTCTGAGAGCTAAAGCTCCATTAGGGTTATGGGAACCATCAACAATTAAATCATTATTGCATAGCTGAAAACGACAGGGATGTTTAACTTCTTTTAAAGCCTGCTGAATAGTATTTTCTGAAATTTGCGGGAAAAGATACCTGACAGCAGCCAGAGCCAGCGACAAATTTTCCTGCTGGCAGGAACCTTTTAAAGATAAATTAGTTGTATCTTCAAAAGGAGTTACAAGTACAAACAAAGAATTACATTCATCAGCTTTATCTTTAATTTCTTCGTAACCTTCGCATGTAAAAACAGGGCAATCTGGTTTTATAATCCCTGCTTTTTCGAATGCTATTTTTGATTTAGTATTTCCAAGACGTTCTGTGTGATCTAAATCTATATGAGTAATAATTGAACACAGATTTGACTTTATAACATTTGTAGCATCAAACCGCCCGCCAAGCCCTGTTTCAAGAATAACTACATCAACATTATTATCCACAAAATATTTAAACATTACGGCAGTTAAAATTTCAAATTCAGTGAGGTGAATATTATTTTTATCTGCAATTTCACAAATTTTAAAAACGTATTTTGAAAAATCATTTTGTGAAATATCACTTCCGTTAATCTTAATTCTCTCTGTATAATCAAAAATATGCGGACTTGTATAAAGTCCGGTTTTCATACCGGCTTTTGACAAAATTGCATCAATAATAGCGCATACAGAGCCTTTGCCGTTAGTACCGGCAACATGAATATATTTTAACTTATCCTGAGGATTTCCGAGCCAATCCAATACTGCTGAAATTCTCTCCAATCCCAGGTTAATATAAAATTTTCCTTGAGAAGTTAAAAGCTCTACGGCATTTTTATAGTCATTATTCATAACATAAAAATTATATCACATGAAAAATATAATCAAACTACCATGGATAATCGGCTTTTATTTCCCATCCGTCAGCCATAATTAATGCAGCATACCACATTAAGGGCTTGTTAATTCCATCCACAAATGGGAAGGATTAGAGTGGAAGCCGGAAGGACAGAGAAACAGAAGTCAAGAGGGTAGGCTCAATAAAAAAGTTATTTTTGCGCACAGCACCGATAATGGCTTGACCTCCTGACATCCGGTCCTCCGGCGGCCAAACAGCCTACCCTCCTGATAAGCCCCTCTCCCGAACCCTCTCCCCAAAGGGGTGAGGGGCAGCGTAGCCGCTCCACCCGATACCTGGGTTTTGCATAAAATTTTTACAATACTTCCTGCTAACTTAGTGCCATAGTATCTTAGTATCCGAATAAAAACCTGCCATATAATGACACCATCTTCTAAAAGGACGAGGGATTGAATATTAAGGCCTGTCATCGCGCACATGTTGCGCGATCTTTTTATAACAAATTCCGGATTGCGCAATAAATGCGCAATGACATTAATGTATAAAACTGGGCTTACAGCCCTTCTGTCAGCTCTCCCACTCCGACTCGAATAATATTATCTTTTCATAAATTCAAGCTCCTCTTATTGTCAATTTCAATAAATAACTTAATATTTTATGTTTTTTCAAACCGTTTGTTTTATAATTTTTAAAGATAGTTATACAGACTGAAATAGGGAAAGAGGTTAATATGGCATTAAGATACGATGCGGGCGAAGTTATAACAGCTATGGTTACTCCGTTTAATTCAAAAAGAGAAATCGATTATAACAAAGCCGAAGAACTTGCCAGATATTTGATTAGTCATGGAAGCGATGCCCTTCTTGTTGCCGGAACAACAGGTGAAGGCCCGACTTTAAGCCATGAAGAAGAATTTGAACTTTTAAGCACAATAAAAAGAGCAGTTGCAAATAAAGCAAAAGTTATTATGAATGCAGGTTCAAATTCAACAGAAACAGCTGTTATGTCTGCAAAATGGGCTCAAAAAGAAGGGGTTGATGCAATACTTTCAGTTGTTCCATACTATAACAAGCCTTCCCAGAAAGGTATGATTGAACATTTTTCAGCAGTGGCCGAAAGTGTTGATTTACCGGTAATTATTTATAATATTCCGGGAAGGACTGGAGTTAACATGCTCCCAGAAACCGTTGCCGCACTTGCCGAAAAATATGAAAATATTGTTGCTATTAAACAAAGTTATGCAGATATGGATCTGGTTACGGAAATGAAAATCTGCTGTCCGGAAAATTTCTCAGTATATTCGGGTGATGACAGTTTGACGCTTCCGATGATGTCTTTGGGCGCAAGAGGTGTAATTTCTGTTGCTTCACATATTTTCGGCTCGGAAGTTAAATCTATGATTAGAAATTACAAAACAGGGGAATTTCTTGCAGCTGTTAATATGCATAAAAAACTCTACCCGGTTTTTAGAAAATTATTTATGGCGCCAAATCCCGTTCCCGTAAAAGCAGCGCTTGCTCATAAAGGTATTATAGAAGATTTTGTAAGAAGACCGCTTGTTGAACTTACACAAATTGAAAAAAAAGATTTATTTATGGTTATAGATGAAGTTAATAACGATTAGCCTGACGGAACTATAAATAAAATTTAAAATTAAAAGTAAAATAAAAAAACAGTTAATAAAGAGGATAAAAAATGAAAAACAAAATTTTAATGTTCTGGTTTATTGTGGCAATAGTTATTGTATCAATAGCTCTTATCCTTATTAAACCGACAAAACTAGGGCTTGACCTTGTCGGCGGGTCAAGATTGGTTCTGGAAGCCGAAACAACCGACAGCATCGCAAAGATTACTCCTGATGTAATGAACAGACTTCAATTTGCAATTGAACAGCGTGTAAATAAACTCGGTGTTGCAGAAACAGTTGTTCAACAGGAAGGCGACAAAAGACTGCTTATTGAAATCCCTGCTGTCAGCGACTTAAAAGAAGCAAAGGCATTCTTAGGAGAAACAGCACAATTAGAATTCAAAAAAGAAGGCAAAGCTGCTGATGGTTCTCCTATTTGGATTTCGACAGGGCTTACAGGACGAGATCTTGCAAAATCAACATTAAGCACTGATACTACAGGTCAGTGGGTTGTATCTTTAGAATTTAACTCAGAAGGAGCTAAAAAATTCGCAGATTTAACAAAAGCTCTTGTCGGCCAGCAGATGGCAATATTCTTTGACGGTGAACTTCAATCTGCGCCTCGTGTAAATGAAGCGATTTATGGCGGCAAAGCCCAGATTTCAGGTGGAGAAAGCGGTTTTGCTTATGAAGAAGCTGAAAGAATGGTAAACCTTCTTAACGCAGGCGCTTTACCTGTTCCTGCTAAAATTGTTGAAGAAAATACTGTAGGGCCGACACTCGGTGCAGACAGTATTGAAAAATCAAAAAAAGCAGGTATAATAGGTCTTTCGGCAGTTATGCTGTTTATGATAGCATTCTATCACGTTCCCGGTTTGATTGCTGATATCGCCTTAGTAATATACAGTTTAATATTATTTGCACTGTTTAAAACAATCCCTGTAACTTTAACTCTTGCTGGTATTGCTGGTTTTATTCTTTCAATAGGTATGGCTGTTGATGCCAATATTCTTATTTTTGAAAGAACTAAAGAAGAATTAAGAGCAGGCAGAAATTTGTTTACGGCGATTAATTCAGGTTTTGACAGAGCATTTACAAGTATTTTTGACTCAAACATGACAACAATAATCACCTGTACAATTCTTTATCTATTGGGTACAAGTGTTGTTAAAGGTTTTGCCCTGACTCTTGCAATAGGTGTTATTGTTTCTATGTTCAGTGCAATTACCGTAACCAAAAACTTCATGCACTTAATCTTCGGTACAGGCGAACTTAAACACCCTGCACTATTCGGATTAAGAAAAGATGAAATAGGACAGAGCTATGAAGCAACAGAAACAAAACGTGAAAAAGCTCGTTTCGGTATCTTGGATTAGATGTAAGCGGATGTGAAAATAGTTTATAGATTATAAAAATTTCACGAAAAGCTAAGTAACTGGCAAAAACATAAAAATAAAAATTTAGAGGATAAAAAAATGATAAATACAGGTAGAAAACATTTAGTTCATATAGTTAAATTCAGATGGTGGTGGATGGCATTAACCTGCCTTCTGCTGGTTCCGGGGATTATCGCGATGATTTATTCATCCGTAACTTATGCAAACCACGCCCCGCTAAAAGTCGGAATTGACTATACGGGCGGAACAATTTTGCAATACGGACTTGAACAAAAACTTTCAAACAGCGAAGTCGCAAAAACAAGAGAAAATCTTGAAAAAGCAGGGATTGAAAATCCGTACATACAAATTTTAAACGTCAATAACGATCAGCAGAAAAAAACGAAATCAAATATTAATTCAATAATTTCAATAAGAACAAAATTTATTGACAAAAATTCAAATACAACAGAAATTATTACAGAACAGCTTCAAAAAGATTACACAAATCCTGAGCTTATCTCGGTAAGTTCAGTCGGACCTACAATGGGTAAAGAATTATTTAAAAACTCTTTGCTTGCCGTAACACTTGCGTTTTTAGGAATTGTTGCATACCTTTCATTCAGGTTCAGATTTGACTATGCACTTGCCGCAATTTTAGGGGTATTGCATGACGTAATCTTTGTCTGCGGTATATTTTCAATACTGGGACTTTTATATAACGTGCAAATAGACGGGTTATTCATAACCGCAATTTTGACTGTTATAGGTTTCTCTGTTCACGATACAATCGTTGTATTTGACAGAATAAGAGAAAATCTTCGTTATTACTCAAAGAAAATGTCATTCGGCGAAATTGTAGACGCATCAGTAAACCAGACATTGACAAGAAGTATCAACACATCATTAACAACATTAATCACGTTGTTGGCATTATACTTCTTCGGCGGAGTTACAACTAAAGATTTCGTTCTATGTATGATACTCGGTATTGCTATCGGAACATATTCAAGTATATTCTTCTGTTCAATGCTTGTTGACTTCTGGAACGATAAGCGTGCCGCTTAACTCACCATACTGGTTTTGAATAAACCGCGATAAAAAGAAAAAGGCCTCTGTTCCAGAGGTCTTTTTTTAAACCCCTCTTTCTAATCAAAAAACGAATCCCAGCCGCCTTCGATTCTATCTTCCAAAATTCTTAAAAGCTCTGAAGGTCTCATATCAAGCCCCAATGCAAGTCGCCAAAATGTAGTAAGCTGAGGATCTTTTTTCCCGTCCAAAATATAATATAATACGCTTCGCGGCAAATCACTCTCATAAGCAAGTATTGATTTTTTCTTTTCTCCGCTCAATTCCTTAACAACTGTACCCAACAGCTTACAAATTTCTTTATTCTTTTTTAACTTTAACTCTTGCATAAAATCAATTTATATGTTAAAATAAATAAAAATGTCTCGAACGAGGACAAATTAAAAGGAGATTTTATGCAATTAGAATTTTTAACGCACGCAGACATGCATGACAGTGAAAATTTATATAAAATTCACATGTCGGACGGAACGGCTACACTATCATACAACGACATAATAAATTCATGCAAAACACAGGTGTCGGGTGCAGCGGCTACGCTGCCGCATAGGGGAGAAGGAATAAGTAACTACAATCAAATTATATATAATAATCAGC
>CALVEO010000055.1 GCA_944326615.1 Candidatus Gastranaerophilales bacterium
AGCTTCGGGGGGGGGGCACTTTTAGCTAGCAGAAGGGCTGTAAGTCAAGTTGTTTCCAGTAATGTCATTGCGCATTTATTGCGCAATCAAGAATTTGTTCAAAAAAGATCGCGCAGCATGTGCGCGATGACAGGCCTTAATATTCAATCCCTCTTACTTTTAGAAGATGGTGTCATTATATGGCATGTATTTATTGAAATACTAAGATACTATGGCACTAAGGCAGTAGGACGTACCGTAAAGATTTTCCCTGTCTTGGACGAGGGATTTATCAGATGTCAGGAAGCCCGGCAGGCAAGAGGTCAAGCCAGTTTAGAAGTTAGTAAGGTAAGAATATATGAGGGTAGGCTGTTTAGAGTAAAAGTCTTATTTTCTAATTGTCGAAGTTTACCTTCTTGTAGTGATATAACAAGTTCATGCAAGACTCAGGTATCGGGTGCAGCGGCTACGCTACCCCTCTCTCTTTGTGAGAGGGAGCAGCTCTTGACGAGCTTGCGAGTCATTAGAGATGCGGGTGAGGGTTTTATCGGATGTCAGGAGGTCAAGCTATTATCGGTGCTGCGCACTAAAATAACTTCTGTAACCAGCCTGCCTTCCTGCCCTCCGAACTTCTGTTCTTCTGATAATAACCCTCTCCCTCAATCCCTCCCCCAGGGGAGGGAAGCAGAAAAATGCGCTTCACTCCTTACTCTTCACACTTCACTTAAAAAACAAGCCGCGTTTACACTCGCTGAAGTGTTGATTACCTTAGGAATTATAGGGGTGGTCGCTGCAATGACCATGCCGGCTTTAATTCAAAATTATCAAAAGAAACAGACTGCTGTCAGACTTGAAAGATTTTATTCTATTATGAGTCAGGCTGTTCTAAGATGGCAGCAGGATGAGGGAACAATTCCTGAGGATATAAAATTTCCTGCAGATGCCATTAAAAATGGCGAAAAAACTAAAGAGTGGTTCGCTTCCTCGATTGGGAAATATATGACAACTGTATCTCAAAAAACTAACGGACAAAATTTTTCTGTGGCACTTAATGACGGATCTGGGTTTGATTCATATATCGGAAATCAAAATCAATTTTTTATATTTTACTGTGTTGACTATAAATATTGTCGAAATAATACCGGGGATGGAAATTATGATGGAAAAACTGGTTTTCTTTTTGAATTGAATAATGGTAAATTTGTAACATCTTCACCAAATTTGGATAATAAAACAAGAGAAGAAGTTCTGGAACTTTGCAAATATGGAAATTATGATGACCCGTTAGTAAGTTCAAAAGGCCGACGCCACGCATGTACAAGATTAATCCAAATGGACGGATGGGAAATAAGAGACGATTATCCTTGGGAACAAACTATTCTTGAAAATTAGAGCCTTTTACTCTGAAAAAATTTTATGTTAAAATAATGCAGTGATGGCTGAAGGACAAATTTATAAAATTCATTCTGATTTTTATTACGTTGATGACGGACAAAAATATTACGAGTGCAAGATTCGAGAAGTTTTGAAAAAACAGAAAGAAAAATTTTTCGTTGGAGATTTTGTCGAATTTGAAAACGGCGTAATAACAAAACTCATTGCGCGGAAAAATTTTATAAAACGCCCGAGTGTAGCAAATATTGACCAGATTATAATAGTTTCTTCTTTAAAAGAACCAGATCTTGATCTTCACCAGCTAAACCGCTACATTGCACTTGCCAAATATTATGATATTCCGGCAGTTCTATGTTTTAATAAAGAGGATTTAAAATGTGAAAGGCATATCAGGGAAAAGATTAGAAATATATATGAACCTTTAGGCTACAAAATTGTTTATACGTCTGCCACAGAGCACAAAGGTCTAAAGAATTTTGAAAAACTGTTAATAAAAAAAACGAGCGTTCTTTGCGGCAATTCAGGAGTCGGCAAATCAAGCCTTGTGAATGCCATTAACCCTGACTTAAATTTAAGAACAAAACAGGTCAGCGAAAAAACTCAACGTGGAACACATACAACAAGACACTGCGAAATCATCAAAATTAACAATACATCAAGAATTGTTGACACTCCCGGGTTCAGCAATGTAAAATTTGATTTTATAATGCCGGCTGACGTTGATTTACTTTTTGATGATATTGCAAAATTCAGAGATGAATGTAAGTACTCGGATTGCCTTCACATAAATGAAGACGGCTGCAATGTGTTAAATAACATTGATAAAATTGCTTCTACACGCTACGAAAGCTATCTTGCATTTATTGATGAAGCAAAAGAATACAAAGAACGCATAAAATACGAGGGTAAAAAACAAGAACATTCAAAAAAAATTGTTCATAACAAACACATAGCAAAAATCAGTGAAAAGAAAAGACAAAGCGCAAGAAATACATTAAAACAAAATATTTATAAAGGTATTGAATATGAAAATGAATGAATATATTGAACTTATTGATAAAAAACTAAATGAATATATGCCTGTATGTTACCCGCAAAAGATTTTCAAATCAATGAAATACACAGTAACATTACCCGGCAAACGCCTGCGACCTGTAATGTGTCTTGAAGCCTGCCGTATGTTCGGAGGGGATTATGAAAAAGCAATTCCGACAGCCTGCGCAATAGAGATGCTTCATGCTCAAACACTTATTCATGATGATCTCCCCTGCATGGACAATGATATGTACAGACGCGGCCAGCTTACCAATCATATGGTGTTTGGAGAAGCAAATGCAGTGCTTGCCGGAGATGCTTTATTGACATTTGCACCGCAAATTATATTAAAAAATTCTAAAAATTTAGGTGCAGAAAAATTAATTAAAATTATGGAAGAATATTTCCAAGCAGCAGGAGCTTATGGAGTAATTGCAGGACAGGTTGTTGATATTGAAAGTGAAAAATTATCTCAAATGCAGGCTTTTGATACTCAAGATGACCAGTTACCCGAAATTTTAAGCTATATTCATACTCATAAAACAGCAGATCTTTTTAAACTTGCACTGCGAACAGGTGCAATAATTGCTGATGCAACGGATGAACAGCTTGCAAAAATTACAGATTTTGCCCAAAAACTGGGGGTTGCTTTCCAAATAGCCGATGATATTTTAGATGAAACATCATCTTTTGAAGAAATGGGAAAAACTATAGGGAAAGATAAAGAAGAAGGCAAACTGACTTACACAAGTCTTTACGGACTTCAAAAGTCAAAAGAAGATTTAAACAAACTGATTGATGAATGTTTTGATATTTTACATATAAATAATTTAAAATCAGATGTTTTTGAACAAATATTGAATAAGATTAGAATAAAATAAGGCAAAATTTTTACAATAATATTATATATTTAATTAAAAATCATTTCCATATCTTTTTTTAATTTGTCCGTAATTTCTCTATAATCTAAACTCACCGGTGTCGGCTTTGAGGTTTTTATAACTTCCAAAAATAATTTTGCATTTTCAGGTTTTTGACCGTCAAGAAAATATTTTGACTCAGCAGAATTTTTAAGAGCAGGAACGATAAGTCCGCTTTGAGCAAATTTTTCACTGCTTTCTTTTGAAGATAAAAATTCCACAAGCTTTTTAGCTTCATCTTTATGCTTTGAAGATTTTGAAACAGCCCAGCCTGATGCGTCAAGTTGAACAATACTGCCTTTTATTCCTTTTGGAAATTGTGCAATATCCCAGTCAAAATCTGCTTCATCACGCAATTTAGGAACCATCCAGCGCCCTGAAATATACATTGCTATTCTTTTTTGCAAAAACATTTGCGCCATTGTAGCGCTTGCACTTTCAGATTTTAAGGGGGCAACATGATACTTTTTCCTTAAATCAGCATAGAATTGAATTGCTTTTTGACTTTCTTCTTTATTTATCTCTTCTGGAAGAATTCCGCCGCCGTTACTCATAAGATATGGCAGGTAAAAAAGCGGGTCTTCTTCAAAACTTATGCCGAACGTATTTTTATCGGTTAATTTTTTTGCTGTTGTTAAAAATTCATCGAAAGTCCAATTTTTATCAGGGTATGGAATATGTTTTTCATTAAACATATCTTTGTTGTAATAAATTACAAGATTTGAAACATCTCTAGGGATTGCATAAAGTTTCCCCTTCCAGCTTAAAGTTTCAAGAGCCTGTGGATAATAACCTTTAGCAGGTATCATTTCTTCAAGCAAACCTGCGTTTGCATAAACAGGCAGATACAAATTATTTATAAAAATTACATCCGGGGCTGTGTTTGATGCGAAAAGAAGATGTATTTTGGGGAAATAATTCTGCGGAATATGCATAAAATCCACTTTAATATCCGGATTTCGTTTTTCGAATTCGGAAAGAAGCGGCTTTAAAATATCTGTTTCTGATTTTGAACCCCAGCTTGCAAATTCAATTGTTGTTTTAGAGTTTTTGGAGGAGCATCCGCTTACAAAAAAACAGCAAAAAAGCAGAATACAAAGTATTAGTTTAAAGTCTGCTTTCATAAATTTTTACCCGCTATAATTCAATTAATACACCCATTTTATCGTCATTAACTTCTACCAGAGACTTAAATCCGCCTGCTTTTACCATATAGACATTTGCGTTGTCATGTCTTACCTGAATAGGGTTTGTTACATTAGTGTCAAATTTTTTCAGTACAAATACTTCATCGTTAACTTTTCCAACAAGAGCAGATTTACCATCAAGGTTTACTATATAGAAGCCTTTATTTTCATCAATATTAAATCCTGATTTAACAATTAAACCATTTATATATGCTGATTTGGTTTCATTACGCAATTTGGTTATAGGATTAGTCTGCGATGACTTATTATTTGGAGCTGAAACACCAGCCGGTTTAATATTGTTAATTGATTGAAGCTGTTTTACATCTTTTTTTGCTGCTTGTTCTTTGTCGATAATAGAGAAAAATTCATCAATTGATGACATAATGTATTCTGACGGTTTAAACTTCATACGTGTCCCTCCGGTTACATCAGATACCCTTAAGTTTGCATCCTTTAATCTTCTCGGATTTGTATACAGTATAGACTCTCCGAGCTCTATATTTTTTTGCTCATGTAAAGGTATTTCATTTTCATATTTTTTAAATCGGCTTCTTATTCTTCCGCGTTTTGTTGTATCAAGAGTTATTTTGTGAGAATCAAAAGCTTTGAATTTAATTGTTTTTGGAATTGAAGAGTCCTCACTTTGCACTTCCACAATTTCTGGGGCAATGTTAACAGCATTTTCGGAATTTTCTTGAGCTTCAGAAACCATTTTTTCCAGTTCTTTGCGTTTTGCATCTATCGGATTTGAGACCGGTTCGGCAGGAGTTTTTATAAATGTATAAGAGCCTTTATTATTAGCCCGCGGAACAGGTTTTGCAGAAGCATCAAGATAACGCTGGTATTTTTCCTGCCAGGATAATTCATCGTTATTAACAATATTGTTATATTTAACAGAATTAAGAATTGGCTGGCGGTTGGCAAGTCCTTCGGCAAAAGATTCTTTCTCTGTTTTATTACTGCTGAATATTGCTTTTAATATATTAGAAATTATAAGCAGACCTAGCAGGGATAGAACAGTTATTCCTGCTGTTTTAGCTGTTTTCTTTAGTGTATTTTTAAATTTCTGCAAAGTTGTTGGCTTATTTATCCTCGGAAGTTCATTAATATCTCTTACAGGCTCTGTAAAAGTTGTTCCTGCAACAGTATTATGCTCCTGAATAATATTTTCCTTCGGAGGTGCTTGTTCAGCAGCTTTTTCCTGTTTTACTTCCTGAATAAAACGGGCAAGCTGTTCTTGTCTGTTTTTACGGTCTGCATTTATTGGATTTACTTCTGTAAGTTTTATATCAGGAGCTTCTGATTTTTTCCTAAGCGCTGTTTTTAGTTTCTGTTGAACTTCCGATTTTGTTACTTCTTTATCTTGAATATTTTTTTGATTTTCTGTTTTATAAACGGCAATTTTCTCATCTACAGCTGTTTTCGCCGATTGAACCAAAGAGGTTTTATTTACTGTTATTTCTGTTTTAGGCTTAACTGTTTCCTGTTTACCAATATTATTTTTGACAGCATTTGCCTGCGCTATAAGAGTTTTATACTCTTTTTGCTCTTCGGTAACAGGGGAGCTTTTTTGGGTTGATGTTTTGATATCAAGGGGTTTTGTTGTAATAAGCGTAACTTTTGTATAACCGCCGTTGGTATCATTTACGGTTTTAACGTTTACATCTGAAACTAAATCTCTTACCCCGTTCAGATTTGAAGTGCTGAAACCTGAACTTTGTACTTTCGGAATTAGAATTACATATTTGTTATCCGATTTTTTTCTTACAAAAACATTGTCATTATAATTGTTTGAGGTAAATAACGTAACATTAACGGAATTGTCAGACGCCCTTTTCAAATCAAGCTCGACAAGGTTATTGCCGTTGTCTGCGAAAACGTTTGAAACCGGAGTTACTGCAAGAACAGCCAATAATGCTATACCGATTATGTTATTTTTTTTCACTGCCATTTTCTACCGTTAAATTTTCCCTTATATTATATAATACTTTGAGATAAAATTTTTTGCCACATTATTAAAAAATTGTTCTTTTATGTTACAATTTATGAAGAAATTATAACATAAATTTTAGGAATTTTATCATATGAAAAGCGGATTCGCATGTATTATAGGAAGACCGAATGTCGGAAAGTCAACCCTTCTAAATCAAATATTAGGGCAGAAAATTGTAATAGCTACGGATAAAGCGCAGACAACGCGCAAACGTATTAAAGGTATCTACACAACAGATGAAGGACAGATTGTATTTATTGATACACCTGGTGTTCATAAACCTTTGAACAAACTCGGGGAATTTCTTCTGGATGAGGCAAAAATTGCTGTTCCTGATGCTGATTTAATTCTTTTTCTTGTTGATGGTTCTGAACCTGCAGGCAAAGGTGATAAGTGGATTGCACAAAATATTTTGCAGACTGAAATTCCTGTGATTATTGTTATGAATAAAGTTGACAAGCTTAAAAATATGAACAAAGTTGAGGAAAACCTGTTAACTTACAAACTGTTATTTGAAAAAAATTATCCGGTAGTCAGAATTTCTGCAAAAACCGGCAGGAATATTGATACGCTTTTAAAAAATATTTATAAAAATCTTCCCGAAGGCGGACTTTTGTATCCGGAAGATGTTGTAACAGAAGAATCCATGCGTGATGTAACAGAAGAAATTATAAGGGAGAAAATTCTTCTTAACACATCAGATGAAATACCTCATTCTGTAGCTGTTAAGATTGAAAGTTATATTGAAAATGACGATATTGACAGAATTTATGCGACAATTTACTGTGAAACAAAAAGCCAGAAAGGTATTTTGATAGGCAAAGGCGGAAGTCTTCTGAAAAGAATCGGCACAGAAGCCCGTATTGATTTAGAGAAAATTACCGAAAAGAAGGTATTTCTCGGTCTTGAAGTTAAAGTTGAAAAAGACTGGCGCAAAAAACAAAAATCTCTGAAAGCCTTCGGTTACGAACAGGAGAAATAATTTCTCCTGACTTTACCAGAGATAATCTTTAGCAATTTTCCAGCCGTCATTAAGTTTCAGAGAAATCTTAATGTCATCCTGAACTTGTTTCAGCATCTTATTACTTGCCACATCTCCTATGGATTTATTGACGTAATTACCGAAGAAGCGTGCCGCTTCACCCATTACAGCTTACGACTGTGCATAAGACGCTTTAACGAATGTTCAAATATTGTAATAAATTCTATTCGTAATATCGCTATGTTCAGTCTACGCACTCGGGTATTCCCGTAATTCGGGATAGATTTACTTAACTTCTTATCCCTCGCATCTGTTTTGCTTGAAAGATTTATGTTTATCCCAGGAACGTAGCCGCTGCACCCGATACCTGAGTCTTGCATGAACTTGTTATATCACTACAAGAAGGTAGCCTTCGACAATTAGAAAATAAGCCTTTTACCGTAAACAGCCTACCCTCCTATCTTCTTAATCAGCTTGCCCTCTTGCCCTCCGGACTTCTCGTGCCTTCCAATAAACCCCTCTCCCTAACCCTCTCCCCAAGGGGGCGAGGGGAGTAAAAGGTAAATCTTTTCCTGTAAACAGCTTACCCTCCTACCTTCTTATCTTCCTATCTTCCTATCTTCTAAATACCCCCTCTTCCAAGAGAGGGAAAAGTTTTTAATTCCCTCCCTGAATGGGTTAGGCTGGAATACGATTTGGAAGATAAGAGGGTAAGAGGATTGGAAGATAAGCTTTTTACAGTCAAATTTTATATATTCAATTTGTAGCCGCCGCCGTATATGGTTTCTATATATTTTTTCCCGTTTGCAATTTTATCTATTTTGCTTCTCAAATGTCTTATATGAACCCTGATTGTTTCTATATCATCATCAGGCGAGTAGCCCCATATATCTTTTAAAAGCTTTGCTGATGACACCATATTCCCATGGTTTTGAAATAAAAGATTAAATATTTCAAATTCTATCGGCGTTAATTTTGCCTGTTTATCGCCGATTTTTACACTGTAAAGCTCCGGTAAAAGCGTAATATCACCAAGTGTTAAAAGTTCACGTGTAGAAGCGCTTTCAGGAATTTGACGGGTTCTTTTCAATAATGCTCTTACCCTTACCTGTAATTCTTCCATTTCAAAAGGTTTTACAAGATAATCGTCAACACCTATATTGAAACCGTTCACTTTGTCATTTATTTGCGAAAGTGCAGTAAGCATCAATATCGGAATATTCTTTGTATCATCGTTTTTTCGGATTCGCTGTGCGACCGTAAAGCCGTCCACTTCAGGCATCATAACGTCTAAGATTACAAGCGAAGGCATCTCCTGCTTACACAATGCAAAACCTTTTACACCGTCAAATGCCTGTATAACTTTATAACCGCATAGTTCAAGATTAACTTTTATCAGCTCATTTATTGCCTGATCATCATCTATTACAAGAATTTTATTCATATCTGAATTTTATATGTAAAATATAAAAAATACAACTGAATTTTGTTAAAAAATATTAATAAATATAGCCCGTTTGAATGATACATTATAACCTGTTTTCAGGCATATTTATTTGAAAAGATTTGTAAAAAAAAAATTTTTAAGTGTCAATTTTACAAATTTTTGAATTTTTATTGTAATATGTTAATTGCGTAATGCAAATTGTAGTAGTAATAAGTATACATTTATTAGATAGGAGGCACATGAATTGGCAGTAACATCACCATTTACAGCGTTTAAGGAAAACGGTAAAAAAGAAATCCACTTAGGACAACACGTTTTAGCAGAGTTTTTTGAATGTGATCCAAACACATTAAATAGTTTAGATAAGGTCGAAAAGTACATGGTGGATGCCGCCCTTGAATGTGGTGCTACTATTGTCCAAAAATGTTTCCATATGTTTAACCCCTATGGTGTTTCAGGTGTTGTAATCATCTCAGAAAGCCACCTGGCAATCCATACATGGCCGGAACTAGGTTATGCCGCTGTTGATTTATTTACATGCGGAGACAAGTGTGACCCGAAAGTTTCTTATGAATTTTTGAAGAAAAAATTTAACTCTAAAAAAGCAACCTTTTCTGAATTAAAAAGAGGCATTATTGATGAAGAAACTTTAAGAGTTGCCGAAAAACCATTTGAAATTATGCAGCAATTTGCTGATTAGGAGAGGAGACGCTAAACCCGACATCAAGTTTTGCATAAATTCTTTGAGTAATGGCTAAAGAATGAGCGTAACCTTCATAGTTGAATAAGTTTTGAAAAAACCGGTTTTTACCGGTTTTTTCCTTTTTGTTAAATCATGTAAAAAATTTGCCTTTGCATCATGACAGTCGGGCTGTTTTTTTATATTATTTTCTTAACAGGGGGTAGAAATGCCGGAAGATTTAATAGAAAAAAAATCAAATTTTGACTTAACTTCAAGAAGTGCTTTTTCCAGAGATGATGAAGTTTTTACATCAAAATCTTATGCTGCGCTTCTTGCTAAAAATATAATTCCGTATTCTCACAGAAAATTTGCGGATAATTACGTTATTATAAAAAAGGTCTTTAAGTTTCAAGCTGTTATGCCGAGAATTACAAATGCCGAAAAAGCGCTTCTGGCAAAATACGATTTTAATACTCTTGAATATACAACCGTAAAGCAAATGTATGAAGAACTTTCATTACTGCAAAAATGGGCCGTTTCCGCAGATGAAACTTTGAAAAAAGATTCTGATGAAATTTTAGAAATACGTACAAAAGAATTGAAATGTATTGTTGCTACAAGTTATGCAAGTATTTCAAATGAAATATATAAAGGTTATCTTGCCCTTGAAAACTACTTTATGGAAATAAGCAAATATGGTGATTAATTCTACATTAATACAGGGAATTATATTGCAGTTTACACCGGATATTCTCGAAAACACAGTCATAATGTCATTCCGAACTTGTTGCGGAATCTCATCGTTATCAGACCCTGAAACCAGTTCAGGGTGACGATTTTAGTTATTTATGGTGTAAACTGTGATATAATTCCCTTAATACGCTGATTGACATGAGCATGAATGAGTGTATAATGTATCTATAAAGTATTTGGAAGAATCAAATAAAATTTTGATAAGCCTAAGAACAAGTTTGATTGCTACTGTAGTTGTTTTGACAGGCGGTATTGTCGGCTTGATTTTAACTGGGAATTATTCTTTAGATAAATTATTTTGGATTGTTTTGGGTGTATAATCAACAAAAATATAGATAATAATATAGGAGTTATAAAAAATGAATATAAATGATACTATTTCAATAATTTTTGCTGTAATTTTTTTGATTATGGGTTTATATTTTAATTATAAATTTAACCAAATCGGAAAAGAGAACGATTTGTCGTCAGCTAAAAGCAAGAGATAATAAATTATCAAGATTTAGTCATTTATTGTAGCTTTAATAAGCTTGTAAATAGTTTCAATTTTTTGTCTGTCTTTTAGATTTTGAACATCATAGATAATTTCGTTTATCAAATCTTCTTCAGGTTTAATGTGGTCTATTGTAAAAAGTTCGGAGCTTGAGACATTAAGAACATCAAGAATTTTTTCCAGTGTATCTGCAGTTAAGAAGTTTTCTCCTGTTTCAATACCACTTAGAGTACGCGGGGCTATATCAATTTTCTCAGCCAGCTGCTCCTGAGTTAAGCCGTTTTTCATCCTCAGTCTTTTTATTTTGACCCCTAATTGCTTTTTAATATTCATGATATTTAACCTCTAATTTATTTTAAAAGATAACTTTAAGTATCTAAACGAGATTAAACTGTGTAAAACAATTAAATATCTAGCTATAATCTCTAGTTTTTTAAATAATTATTAAGATTTGTAAAACTGGAAAACAGCAATATAACAAGTATATAAAACTTATATGATATTTACTTTCTAATTTTTAACAATTTTTGATATTAAAATGTTTTTATATAGAAGTAAGATGTGCAATTGCAATTAACACAAAATGAGGAACACAAGAGATTAAAGGA
>CALVEO010000056.1 GCA_944326615.1 Candidatus Gastranaerophilales bacterium
GCGCACTGATCAAATGCCATAATAATATCTGCACCGATATCCTGCTGTATTTCCATTGAAACCTCAGGATTTATAAAATGTTTTTTACCATCTTTTGGATCGCGGAATTCTACGCCGTCTTCAGTTATCTTATTTAAATGGCTCAATGAAAATACCTGAAATCCACCGGAATCTGTTAAAACAGGTTTATGCCAGTTCATCCAGCTATGTATGCCGCCAAACTGCTTTATAAGTTTTGTACCTGCTCTCAAATAAAGATGATAAGAATTCGAAAGCATAATTTGCGCGCCTGTATCGGCAATTTGATCAGATGTAAGCGTTTTTACAGCAGAATTAGTTCCGACAGGCATAAAAATCGGAGTTTTAATAATTCCATGCGGTGTTGTCAAAATTCCGGCTCTTGCGCCTGTTTGCCTGCATTCATGAACTAATTCATATTTAAAATATTCATTTTTTATCATTTTCATCTTACTCGTTCGCGTTTAACGGGTCTGCGTTTGTTACCTATATGGCTCTTGCCATAAGGTAACAAACGCAGACCTCAGCTCACTAGCGCGCATCAATATCCTCTGTCACAATTTCCATCATATTTTTATAATCAGTGCATAGCTCTTCCGGTTTAAAATAGATATTAATTTCTCTTTCAGCACTTTCGATACTGTCTGAACCATGAATTGTATTATATTCCTTAAGCTGTGCATAGTCAGCTCTTATAGAACCAACATCAGCTTCGCAAGGATCCGTTGCACCTAAAAGATGGCGTATTCCCTGAACAGCCTTATATCCTTGAAATACCATTGCAACAATAGGTCCGCTTGTAATATATTTTACAAGATTAGGATAAAATGGTTTGTTGATGTGCTCTTCATAATGTTTTGCGGCAATTTCTTCTGTTACCTGAAGCATCTTCATGCCGATAAGTTTATACCCTTTTTTTTCAAAACGGCTTATGATTTCTCCAACGCATCCTCTGATTACTCCGTCAGGCTTGATAGCCACAAATGTTCTTTCTTCTGTATGCATAATTCCTCCATTCAAGTTTATTGTAGCATAAAAATAAGCTATTTGGCAGTTTCTAATTTTTTAATACTTTTAATCAGCATAGCAGACATTATTGCACAAAGAATTACCGCTGCTGAGGCAAGGCCCATCCAGAATCCTTTTAAATTCAGATGATAATGGAACGCAAGTGTATATCCAACAGGAATAGAAATCAGCCAGTATGCTATAAAATTAGAAAGCAAAACAACTCCTGTTTTTTTCATCCCCTTGAAAATTCCGGCAAGCGATATCTGCAATCCGTCGAAAACCTGAAAAACTGCTAAAATATACAATATAGGAACAGATATCTTTATAAGATTTGCATCCTGACTGAATAATCCGACAAGAAAATGCGGGAATGACGAAAATACAAGAGCACTCAGCATCATAAACCCGGTACAGATAACAATTCCTACAAAAGAATATCTTTTTAAATCTTTAAAATTCCCGGCGCCGTTTGCAAATCCGACTTTGACAGCAATTGCATTGGATACCGCAAACGGAACCATAAATGAAATTGTTGTTAAAGTGCATACAAGATTTTGTGCAGCTGCATAAACACCGTCAACCCTGCCCATAAGTATTGCAATACTGTTGAATGCAATAAACTCAACCATAACAGCACAAGAAATAGGAATGCCTATTTTTATCAAACTCTTATAGTACTCAAAATCTTTATGGTCTTTAAAATTCATCAATGTAAAACAGTATATTAACAGCGCAAATCCCATAAAATATCTTATGATAAAACTTGCGACAGCTAACCCTACAACTCCCATTGAGGGAATAGGTCCAAATCCGAATACCATCGCAAAACATAAAGCAACATTCAAAAATACTGCTATTGCAGTGATTAAATTCGGGAATACAACAATTTCAAAAGCCTGTAAAAATTCTTTTAAAGCCGAATGCAGATATGCACCGAATGTTGCAAAAGCAGTTATAAACATATATTCCTTAATCATAGGAACAAGCTTTGGCGCAAAATGCAGATAATCTATAACAGGAATAAATGCAAGAACAGCAAGCATTATTATAAATGCAAGAAGCATTGCAAATCTTATTGTTGGATAAAAATATTTTTTAGCACTTTTCTTTTCGCCTCTGAAATTTGACAAAAGCGGCGAGACGCTGGATATCAATCCCACACCGAATGTTTGAATGCAATTTGTAATTGCTGTTGCAATACTAATTGCGGCAAGAGTATCAGTTGAATGATGACCTGCGACAAGCACATCGCCTGCGCCTATCAGGATAAACCCAAGGTTTCCCATAATAATCGGCAGGGCGATGTTTAAAAGTTCCTTCGCATAATACCTGAATTGTACGCTCATACAAGCATGATTATATCACAAACAATTAAAGATAAATTAATTTTCTAATATAGTTTGCTTCCAAGGATAATCGTCTCTTATTTCCCATCCGTCCATTTGAATTAATCTTGCGCAAGCGTGCTGCCAACAAAGAATAGTCTGAGTCATAATAGAATAAAATCTTTTAAGTCTGACTGCAGTCTGCTTTTTTTTGATAATTTTGAATTAAGGATGGCATGGTCAAAGCCGCCACAACACCGATAATTCCTAAGGTAATCAAAACCTCTGCCAAAGTAAACTCGGCGTGTTTTTTTAGTGAAGTGTGAAGTGCGTTTTTCAGCGTCCCTCCCCTGGGGGAGGGATTGAGGGAGAGGGTTATCAGAAGATAAGAAGGAGGATAGGAAGATAAGCTTTTTACCGTAAATAGCCTACCTTCCTATCTTCTAAATACGCTTGCCCTCTTGACTTTTTCCTTATTATTTATATTTTTTTATTTTTGCAAGATATGGCGCAATGAAAATGTATAAATTTTATAAAAAAAGAGGACTATATCAGTCCTCTTTTTTTATTTTTTATTTAGTATAATTAACCTTTAATCTGGTTCATAACTTCATCAGCAAAGTTTTCCTGACGTTTTTCAAGACCTTCGCCAAGCATATATCTTGTGAAAGCTTTGATTGTTAATTTGCCTTCTATTAATTGTCCTACTGTCATATCAGGATTTTTAATGAATGGCTGTTCAAGAAGAACTCTGTGTGAAAGAAGTTTGTTAACTCTGCCTTCAACAATTTTTGCTCTGATTTGTTCTGGTTTCTTTTGAAGATCTTCTTTACCCATTTCGATTTCAGTTTCATGATCGATAACAGATTGCGGAATTTCATCTCTTGTGATAAATTCAGGAGCAGATGAAGCTATATGCAAGCAAATATCATTCATTAATTCTGCATCTTTTTTATCAGTTTGAATTAAAACACCGATTTTACCGTTGTGGATATATGTTGCTGTATTGCCTTCGTAGCGTACAAATCTTCTGAAAGTAATTTTTTCGCCTATAGAAGCAATTTTTTCTTTAATAACTTCTGAAATTACTTTACCGCATTTGGGGCAAGTAGAAGATAACAATGCGTCAACGTCTGCAGGATTTGTTTTTGCAACAACTTCAGCAAGTCCGTTAGATAATTCTTTGAATTCTTCGTTTTTGGCAACGAAGTCTGTTTCGCAGTTAACTTCAACCATAGCTCCGCAGTCTGCTTGTACATAAGATGCAACAAGCCCTTCTGCAGCAATTCTGCCCATTTTTTTATCAGCAGAAGCCATACCTTTCTGGCGGAGTACTTCCATTGCTTTTTCCATATCTCCGTCTGTTTCAACAAGTGCTTTTTTAGCATCCATCATGCCGGCACCTGTTTTGTCGCGGAGTTCTTTTACCATTTGAGCTGTAATATTCATTATAATCTCCTTATTTATCGGAAGTCAGGAGGTACAGATGTCAGGATGTCAAGCTTATATCTTATATCCGGCTTGCCTTCCTGTCTTACTGTCCTCCGATCTTCTTGTAATTATTCTGCAACTGTTTCTGTTTTTTCTTCTTCTGCAGAAGCTGTAACTTCTTCAGATGCAACACCTGCATCTTCCGGTTTAATTTCTTCTACTTTTTTAGAATTAGCATTAGCTTCTCTCAATTGTTTGCCTTCAAGAACAGCGTCTGCAAGTTTTGAAGTTATTAATTTAATTGAGCGGATAGCATCGTCATTGCCCGGAATAATGTAGTTTATACCATCCGGATCAGCGTTTGTATCAGCCAGACAGATAACAGGTATATTTAATTTGTTAGCTTCTTTAATAGCAATATCTTCTTTTTTCTGGTCTACGATAAAGATTATATCCGGAAGACCTCTCATATCTTTGATACCGCCTAAAGTTTTGCTTAATTTCCCTAATTCTCTGTTCAATTTAGCGATTTCTTTTTTAGGGAGTTTTTCAGCGTGGCCTGAATTCATAAAGTCTTCAAGTTCTCTGAGTTTGTTTATACGTCCTCTTATAGTATCAAAATTAGTCAGCATACCGCCAAGCCATCTTCTGTTTATATAGTAAGCACCTGATCTAAGCGCTTCTTCTGCTACAACTTCTGCTGCCTGTTTTTTTGTACCTACAAAAAGTACGTTTTTACCGCGTGCTGCAAATTCTCTTACAACAGCGTAAGCTTCATCCAATAAGTCTGTTGTTTTACGTAAATCTAATACGTAAATACCGTTTCTTGCACCGTAAATATACGGTTTCATTTTAGGGTTCCATCTTTGAGTCTGGTGTCCGAAATGTACACCTGCTTCTAAAAGTTCAATCATAGATGCTGTTGGCATCGGTTTTCTCCTTTTTTTACTTGTTGTACTACGGGCTATACTGTCTCATTCAAAGGGGTGCAAAATTTGTTTTTCACACTGTAAGAGGCTGTTTCTTTCCAGAACCACTGTCCGTCTTACTGTTCCCCTGAACTAGGGCTAAGCCTATCAGACTAGTGTAACCAATTTTATGTTACTATAAACATGCCTTTATGCAAAGTAATTATTTAGTTTTATTAAACATAACATGTGTATTATAAAAAGAGCATTATTTTTTATAAAAATATGTTATAATTATAATGTACAGTAAATAATGAAAAGGAGTTTTTTATGAAAAGGTTATTTGAACACATTGCTTCGGGGGGGGGGCACTTTTAGCTGACAGAGGTCAAGCCGGTTTAGAAGATAAAAGGTAAGAAGATATGAGTGTAGGCCGTTTAGCTGCTGGAGGATCGGTGGTCAAGAGGTCGGGCTGTTATCGGTGCTGCGCACTTAAATAGCTTCTTTATTCAGCCTGTCTTCCTGCCCTCTGAACTTCTGTTCTTCTGATAATGACCCTCTCCCCTGCCCTCCCTAATCAGGGAGGGAGTGTGTTCCTGTAAATCCAATCTGCAATCTAATAACTGTCATTGCGAGCGACAGAATGGAGCGTCGCAATCTCATAATATTTGTATAAATAATGAGATTACTACGTCGAATGCTTCGCATTCTCCTCGTAATGACATAGAAAGTTTATGCAGAACTCAGATGGCGGATGGAACGGATACGTCCTCTCGCAACGACAGGCAAAGTTCATGCAAGACCCAAGTGGTGGATGGAACGGCTACGTTCCCTTGCAATGACAGAACAAATTCATGCAAGACCCAAGTGGTGGATGGAACGGCTACGTTCCCTTGCAATGACAGAACAAATTCATGCAAAACACAGGTGACGGGTGCAGCGGCTACGCTGCCGCAAAGTGGAGAAGGAATAAATAAAAAGCTCCTAAAATGCAGAGAGCAATCTGACGTTCAGAATAACGGGCATCTTTAGAACCCTCTCCCTCAATCCCTCCCCCAGGGGAGGGAAGCAGAAAAATACGCTTCACGTTTCACTCTTCACACTTCACTAAAAAAACAAGCCGCATTCACACGATTACCTTAGGAACTATCAGGTAAAATAATAACTTTTTTTAACACTAATTCTCAAGAGGGTTGAAATTCCTGTAAAATCTGTTATCATAAGAATAAGCATAAGCTTGAAAGGATTATATATGGATTTGAAAATTAAAGAAATTTCCCGCTTTATGGAAAAGGATGTTGAAAAAACACGCCTCATTATCTGTGAAAACGGTAAAGATACCGAAATTATTCTCGAAGGCGACGGGAAAATTAAAACAACTGTTGAAGTTTAGGTCTCAATTAGTGTAATACAAAAAACGGGTTATAATTAATTTATAACCCGTTTTTACATAAACAATTTTTAAATGATTAATATTTCAAATTATTTATATTGATTTCTTTTGGATTTGCTTCAATAATCAATTTTTTAGGAATATTAAAATTGCTTCCGTTATCAAAAGAATTTAATTTAATTCCGGGAAAATCTTTCATTGTCTGAGGTATAGATCCATCATATAATACAGGTTCGGATTGATTAACAACAGCAGAAATGCCATTTTTCGGAGTTCCTATATTTTTGTACTTATCACTAATTTCCGTATTTGGAGTTTCTTCAGCAATTACAAAATCAAGAAGGAATTTAGAATCTTTAGGAATAATACCATTTTGCGGAGTTTTGTTTGCTGTATCAATCATCTCTATAAATTTTGCAGGATAGTTGCCTTTTATATCATAAACTTCGTTATGAAAATTTTGAAATTTTATTGGCATAAAAACAAATGTTGAATTAGAAACATTCATAATCTGCCCTAATACATAATAACCTTCGTGGAGCATAGTATCTTTATTTAGCTGAACATTTGATAGAATTTTAATAAGCAAAGTTTGTGAAGGATTTGAGATTGAAAAATCCTGCAGAGTTTGCACCGGTGTAGTTTTAGCATCTGCCGGCATAATTGTAAGACCTGTAAGTAATGCAATAATAAATAATATTTTTTTCATTTTATTAATCTCCAATTGCTATAAAAGGATAATATCATATTTTGTTAAATCCGTCAATAATCTTATATAACGGGTATATAAGTTACCCAGACACTTCTGATTGTTCATCAGCTTGCTCTGGAACGGGCTGCTCATCCGGCTCTAATTCCTTATATTCATAATTAGGAAGCTCATCTTCATCCGGGTCATCTTTTACCTTAAAGTTCAAATAGAAAATCTGGTCTTTTTTTATAACTATTTCACCGCCTTTTTCCACATAAGAAAACGGAGAATCTTCATAAACTTCAGTTACACTTGATTTAAAACGATTATCTTTTTCATTTTTAACAGCACCTTCTACTGCGCTGTACCCGAGAGACAAACCTTTTACAAAAAAACTGCCGACACCGAGTGCTGTACTTTTTGCAAGCTGGCCTTTATTCAGTTTTGTTGTATATTTTGCCGGGTAATAACCGCGGATTTCAACAATTTCACCATTTAAATTTTTATAACGGACAGGTACAAAAGAAAAGGTTGCATTTCTTTTTAAACGTTTTGGATCTGTTACATCCACAATTTTTCCTTCGACAATCTCACCGTTTTTAAAAGAAAGAGTTTCATCAAGCGTTATATCTTCAAGAATTTTGACATACATAACTTCCGGTGGCTTTTCAGTCGTAAAATCTTCCACAGCCTGTACAGAAACAGCTCTTGCAAATACAGGCTGAGATAATAAACCGAATAACATAAATAAATATATAAATTTTTTCTTCATCACAACCAACTTTCTTTTATAAGAAGATAAATTATTTTATGGAATTTGTCAATATAGGTTTAAGATACTGCCCTGTATAAGATTTTTTGCATTTAGAAACTTCAAGAGGCGTTCCCTGAGCAATTATCTGCCCGCCGCCAATGCCGCCTTCAGGTCCTAAATCTATAATATAATCAGCCACCTTTATGAAATCAAGATTATGTTCAATTACAAGAACAGTATTTCCTTGATCTGCAAGCTGCTGGAGAATTTTTATAAGTTTATCCAAATCGTACCAGTGAAGTCCGACAGACGGTTCATCCAACAGATAAAGAGTTTTTCCTGTTGAACGTTTATTTAATTCAGATGCAAGCTTAATTCTCTGGGCTTCGCCGCCTGATAGCGTTGTTGCACTCTGCCCGAGCTTCATATAATCCAAACCAACATCATTCAGTGTTTGAAGTTTATTTTTAATCGCAGGAATGCTGTCAAAAAATTCCAACGCCTCTTTAACACTCATATCAAGAACATCTGAAATTGTTTTACCTTTATATTTAACTTCAAGAGTTTCGCGATTGTAACGTTTGCCCTTGCAGACGTCGCATTTTACATAAACATCAGACAAAAAATTCATCTCAATTTTTATAACGCCGTCGCCTTTGCAGGCCTCGCAGCGCCCGCCTTTAACGTTAAAACTGAATCTCCCGGGTTTGTAACCGCGTAATTTCGCTTCATTTGTTTTGGAATACAATTCCCTTATATGCGTAAATAAATCAGTATAGGTTGCAGGGTTTGAACGCGGAGTCCTGCCAATAGGTGATTGATCTATTGCAATTATTTTATCAATATTTTCAAAGCCGGTAATTTCATCTATTCCTTGCGGTTTTGGTTTATTTCCGCGGAGTTTATGCAGAGCATATTCATATATCAAATCCTGCATTAAAGAAGATTTCCCCGAACCTGAAACACCTGTCAGGCAGACAATTTTGCCAAGCGGTATATCTACATCTATATTTTTTAAGTTGTTTATATGTGCATTTTTTACATGGAGAAAATGCCCGTTGCCTTCTCTGACTTTTTCAGGTATAGGAATATATTTTTCTCCGCTCAAATATTTTCCTGTAATAGAAGTTTTTGCATCAATAATATCCTGA
Source organism: Candidatus Gastranaerophilales bacterium (assembly GCA_944326615.1). Taxonomy (GTDB): domain Bacteria; phylum Cyanobacteriota; class Vampirovibrionia; order Gastranaerophilales; family Gastranaerophilaceae; genus Stercorousia. Next base: position 8,683 of record CALVEO010000056.1, read on the forward strand.
ACAGAACCGCAGGCAATAACTTTTCCCCCGTTTATACCGGCTTTCGGGCCAATATCAACAATATAATCGGCATTTCTTATTGTGTCTTCATCGTGTTCAACGACAATTAGGGTGTTTCCAAGATTGCGAAGCTTTATAAGCGTTTTAATCAATCTGTCATTATCACGCTGATGAAGTCCGATTGACGGTTCATCAAGAACATATAAAACTCCTGACAAACCACTTCCTATTTGGGTCGCCAGCCTTATACGCTGTGCTTCACCGCCTGATAAAGTTCCAGCCCTTCTTGCCAAATCAAGATAACTTAAACCAACATCTTTCAGAAATCTTAAACGCGCCCTAATCTCATCCAGGATTTGTTTTGCAATATGCATTTGAAATTCCGATAATTCAAGATAAAGTTCAGATATAAATTCCAGCTCCTCATCAATAGGCATAAGTGTAAATTCATAAATATTTTTGTCTTTAATCTTAACAGCAAGCGGAAAAGGCTTTAATCTTGCACCATGACATGCAGGACATGGTGTTGTTGTCATGTATTTTTCAATTTCTTCACGCCAGTATTCAGCATTTGATTCATTATAACGTTTTTCAAGAAACGGAATTACACCGTCAAATTTTCTGTATTTAGTTTCGTAACGGTGAGTACCAAAGCGCATTACCGTAAACTTTATAATATCATCGCAGCCGTAAAGAATTATTTTTTGTTCTTTTTCAGATAATTCTTCAAAAGGCATTTTCATATCTATATTAAAATGCGCACAAACTGACTTTAAAACATCATCATAATATTGTGTAGAAGCCTTTGACCATGGATAAATAGCCCCGTCTTTTAAAGATTTTTTTCTATCAGGAACAATTAAATCCGGATCAATAACAAAATCAGCACCGAGCCCGGAACATCTTTCGCAAGCTCCGTATGGCGCATTGAATGAAAAAATTCTCGGTGCAAGTTCCTCAAAACTCAAGTTACATTTAGGGCAGGCAAGTTTTTCACTGTACACAATTTCTTTGTCACCGATAATATCAACAACTGCTACACCGTCAGCTTTTTTCAGAGCAATTTGAACACTGTCGGCAATACGGGATTGTGCTGACTCTTTCACGACAATTCTGTCAACAACTACCGAAATATCATGTTTTTTAGTTTTTGCAAGCTTAATTTCATCTTCATCAAGATTATAAATTTCGCCGTCTACTTTTACACGTACAAACCCTTCCTGTCTGAGTTCCTCAAAAGTCGACGAAAATTCGCCCTTTTTACCTCTTGCAACAGGCGCTAAAATCTGGATTTTAGTTCCATCGCCAAGCTTTAAAATACTTGAAACAATTTCATCTATTGTCTGCGGCTTAATTTTTTCACCGCACTGCGGGCAGTAAGGCGTTCCGACACGTGCATATAATAACCTTAAATAATCATAAATCTCCGTAACTGTACCCACAGTGGATCTAGGGTTATTGCTTGTTGATTTTTGGTCAATAGAAATAGCAGGCGAAAGACCGTCAATATAATCAACATTAGGTTTGTCCATCTGTCCCAGAAATTGTCGCGCGTAAGTTGAAAGGCTTTCAATATAACGTCTCTGGCCTTCTGCAAAAATCGTATCAAACGCCAGAGAGGATTTCCCCGACCCCGAAACGCCTGTAAAGACTATTAATTCATTTTTCGGCAATTGAAGTGAAATATCTTTTAAATTATGTTCTTTTGCGCCTTTTATAATAATTGTGTCAAGCATAATTAAATTATTACATATAAAAAACTAATTTCAAATTATTATGCGCTGACAGATAATTTTGAAGCAAGAATTTTATTTTGATTTTCCAATATCTTTTTTTGATTTTGCAAAATTTGTTCAAGCATAATATTATTTCTTGCAGCTGCTCTTAAAGTTATTTCCTGTGGTTCTTTAATAAAACTTGTAGTATAAAAAACAGGGGCATCACCGTTAAGTTCTTTAAGACGTTGTTTTACATCATCTTTTGGAATATTATTTAAATTATTGCCGAAAAATTGTTGTGTACTGATTTTGTTAATTTGCATAATTTTTCTCCTGTTTTCGTACAAATATTATAAAAACTAAACAAAAATTTTTTTGCTAATTATTTACACTTTCGTTTTTGTTTATTTGCAGTTAATTCAAAGCTTTCTTTTATCAGAGCATCAAGCAAATCTTTCGGAGATTTGTTAACATCAACCATAATCCAATGAGTTTTATTCATGTGCCATGCCGGTGTTATAAACTTATATTCATCTCTTAAAATTGCAGAATCAACAGGATTGCATTTCAGATTTATACATAATTTCCCGTCAAAATAAAAAACAAGTCCAAACCATTTGCCGTTGCTTTTATGACGCAAAACGGCGTATTCTTCATAAGTTTTATCTTTGAAAGGATAAGTTTCTGCGGCATCTTCAAACTTAAGACATTGTTTAATTAATTCATTTTTATTCATATTTCTTATGCCTCAATTTACAAAAAAAATATTTGTGTTAAGATAATTATACATGAAAATTCAATAATTTAATTTATGTCGACGTGACACTCTGCCGACGAGGAAGATTAAGTATCTTCCGAGGAGAGGGCGCGGAACATACATTAAAACAAA
>CALVEO010000057.1 GCA_944326615.1 Candidatus Gastranaerophilales bacterium
TTTAGGATCCGGCGAACCTATCACCGTCAATCCGGCCGGTAAGGTTTTTAATTCCGACCCGGCAGCATCATTGAGCAACATTGTACTACCAAAAATATTTAAAAGCAAATATTGTATTAATATATATTAATCAAGCTTATAAGAGACGCTGACTGTAATTTCACTGTCAGAAACATCTATTACAGCCCAGCGGATTATGTTTGAAAATTGAGATGCAAGCTGCTTTTCTATATAAACATCATCGAAATTATCAGTCTTATTAATTGTAATTGTATCTGATTTAATCATAAACAAATTCTACTACAAACAGGGTTACTTTATGCGTTTATATTCTACTTCATAATTTAGAACCTTTAAAATAAGCATAAATTCTTCGTATTGAAGTGTTTTCCTTGCAAGCTTATCCGAAATAGATTTCATTGTATATTTTTTATTCGAAAGTTTAGTCATTTCTTCTGCAAGTTTTGTCATTGTGCATGCCTCTTTTGCAAGAAGCATTTTTACATCTTCTTTGACAGACATATCTCCTCCGCTATTAAAATATTACACTTTTATATTGACAAAGGGGAATATATGTGTAATAATAGGTATACATGTTTAAATATAAGGAGTTAGATAAAATTATGTTAAATACTGAAAAAGCATTTACACTTGCAGAAGTTTTAATCACTCTTGGGATTATTGGAGTTGTTGCAGCACTCACACTGCCTTCACTTATCAGCAGATACAAAAAACAGGTTATAGCTACAAGACTTGAACAGTTTGCCTCTATGTGGCAGCAGGCAATTAGAATGGCAGAAGCTGAAAACGGCGAAACAACAACCTGGGAGGGATTTACACCTCTTAACGCCGATGCAATGCTTGAATCATATAATAAATATCTTGGCAAATATATAACAACAGTTGAAGTTCATAAAACAGCTAAAGGTGTAGCTTTTGCTCTACCAAATGGTTCAGGATTTCATTACCACAAGACAGCAAATGCCGATACATGGCGTGGTAACTTGTTTTTAACCTTTTGCGTACACTACGAAAGCTGTAAAAATCTTGAGGAAAAAGGATATCTTTCATACGATGGTAAAGAAAAATTTCACTTTAGTGAAATAGGTACACCTATAATTATCTCACAAGAAGCAGACAACCCATCCAGACGATTAACCCGCGATGAATTAATTGAAGATTGCAAAACATCACATTACAAATGTGTCGGCCTCATTCAGCATGACGGTTGGAAAATCAGCGATGACTATCCGATTAGAATTTAAAATTTTGATTTGATTTTATAAACATTCTCTGATAACCTGAAATTATGAAAGAAAGATTGGACAAATACCTAACCGATTTAGGTTACTTTGATTCAAAAAGCAAGGCAGCATCGGCTATTCTTGCAGGACATGTAAAAATTAACGATGAATATATTACAAAAGCAGGATTTCAGATTAATCCGTCAAAAGAATATGATATTGAAGTTAAATCTATGCCATTTGTATCAAGAGGAGGTTTTAAACTAAAAAAAGCTCTCGATACATTTCCTGTAAAAGTTAACGGGAGAATTTGTCTTGATGCAGGAGCTTCAACAGGCGGATTTACAGACTGTCTCTTACAAAACGGCGCAAAATTTGTTTACGCGGCAGATGTCGGCTACGGGCAGCTTGATTGGAAAATACGTTCTGATAAAAGGGTTAAAACGATTGAAAAAACAAATCTTAAAATTTGTTCTTTCGAAGATATTTATTCGGAAAATGAGCCTGTTGCAGATTTACTGGTAAGCGATCTTTCTTTTATTTCGCTGACCAAAGTTCTTGAAAATTTGAAAAAACTTCTCTCGCCAGATTTTCATGAAATGATTTGTCTTATAAAGCCGCAATTTGAAGCTGGAAAAGAAAAAGTTGAAAAAGGCGGAGTTGTTAAAGATAAAAAAGTTCATGCAGAAGTTATTGAAAATGTCATTAACTTTGCAAAAAATCTCGGCTACACAATTAACGGATTGACGTTTTCATCTATCAAAGGCCCCTCGGGCAACATTGAATATCTTGTATGGCTTTCAACAGACAACACAAATAAATCAGACTATGATATTAAATCAATAATCGACAGCGCATTTGAAACGCTCAATTCTTAAACTTTCGGCAAGTTCACTACAGGCGTTGCCCCATACAAATCAATGTATTTAAAAAAGTTCAAAACGACTCCGGGCGGGAAAAAATAGTTATTATTAGTCGGCGTAATTTTAAGCATAGAATGTGTATCATCAACCTTGACAACACTTGCAAGATATTGTTTATTCACCGCATTAAATAAAATATAGCCCGTTTTTGACTGTATTTCTTCTACCTCAAATCTGTTAGCATTTGCACTGGCTATTGCCATGTAAAAAAGCTTTTCAGGAGATAAAACATAAGTTCTTGTACATATATTGAAATTGACGTTCTGAGGAGTTATAAGAGTACTCAGAAGCATTGCATCATCATCTGCACGACAGGGGAGCTGAGCTAAAATTATGATAAATAAAAAAGTAAAAAATAGTTTTATTGTTCTTTCCATGATTCACCTGTATTCACATCCACAACAAGAGGAACAGACAACGGCTGATTCAATTCCATAGCTTCTTTAACAAGTTTTGTTACAATCTCAAGTTCAGATTTTTCAACCTCAACAACAAGTTCGTCATGAACCTGCATAATCATTTTTGATTTTAAGTTATTTTCTTTTAATTTTTTAGAAAAATCAATCATAGCTATTTTCATCAAATCTGCTGCAGTTCCCTGCATTGGCTGGTTTATAGCTGCTCGTTTTGCGAATTCTCTAATCATTCCGTTTGAGCTTGAAAGCTCCGTAGAAAGATACCGTTTTCGGCCGAAAATTGTTTCAACATAACCTTTTTTCTCTGCCTGCATCACAGTTCCTTCCATATAAGCTTTCACACGCGGATAAGTCGCGAAATATTTGTTTATAAACTCTTCGGCCTCTATATTTGAAATTCCCAGAGCCTTTGCAAGACCGTATTTACTCTGGCCGTAAATAATTCCGAAATTTACAGCTTTAGATTTGTAGCGCATATCTTTTGTAACATCTTCAACAGATACATCAAAAACTTTTGAAGCTGTGAGCGTATGTACATCAATACCGCCGTTAAATGCTTCCAAAAGGTGTTTATCCTGACTTATATGGGCAAGAAGCCTGAGTTCTATCTGTGAATAATCTGCGGATAATATAAGCTGATTTTCTCTGTCACCCGGAACAAAAGCATTGCGTATTTTATTGCCTTCCTCTGTCCGGACAGGAATATTTTGCAAATTCGGGTTTGAAGAAGACAGTCTGCCTGTTGCAGTAACAGTCTGGTTATAAGTTGTATGAATTCTGTTATCACTTCTGTCTATAAGAGCCGGAAGAGCCTCGGTATAAGTAGATTTTAACTTGGCAAATTTCCTGTAATCCAGAATTAAACGCGCTATTTCATAATCTTCAGAAAGTTCCTCAAGAACTGCAGCATTGGTGGAATAACTAGATTTGCCACGTTTTTTCTTTGCTTTCAATCCCATTTTTTCGAATAAAACTTCCCCTACCTGACGGGGAGAATTTATATTAAACACCTGCCCCGCAAGATCATAAATCTTACCCTCTATAACAGCAAGCTTATTGTCCATGGAAATTGTAAGTTCATGCAGATAGTTTTGATCAACAGCTACTCCTGTATATTCCATATCTGCAAGAACAAAAGTCAGAGGGACTTCCACATCATAAGTAAGTTTTAATTCTTTTTCATTTAAGTCATTTATCCAGAATTTAGTCAATTCAATAACACAGGATATTTCATCCGATGCATAATTCAAAACATTTTCTAAAGGAGCATCTGCTAAATGAATTTGTTTTTTCTTATTTTTTTCAAACGGAGCAAATTGAACAACAGCATGATTAAGATGCTCCATTGCCTGAATATCAAGTTCATGATTTCTCTGAGGATCTTTCACATAACTTGCAAGCGCAGTATCAAATATTATGCCTTTTAAATTCACTCCGGAATTTCTCAATACATTGAAAGATGTTTTTGCATTATGCGTTGTCTTTTTAATATTCTCATCTTCTAATACAGGTTTGACAGCTTCAATAACATCTGCCAGACGCAGCTGATTTTCTATATTTGAATGATTAACAGGAATATAAAAAGTTTCAGTAACAGCCCCGCCTTCCGACACTTTAACATGGGAATCTGCAGAAATATCATCATTATATGCAAATGAAATACCTGTAATAAAAGAACTTACAGCACTTCTTACATCCGCATATACATTGAATGCCACTAATGAATGTTTCTTTAGTTTTTCAACCATATCAGATAAATCAGAGGAATCAGTGATGAGCTTTTTGTCGAACTTTAAATCACTTTCTTTATTTATTTCTTCATTAACAGCATCAGTAAAAAATCCGAGCTGAGCGCTGCCATCAACATTAATAACAGGCTGAACCGAAGCTGTCCTTTCAATTTTATCAAAAGAATACATAATTTCATTTATGTTTTTGATAAATGTGTAAAACTGCATTTTTTTCAAAAATTCAGTAACAACAGAAACCTCAGGCAAATCTACTTTTGCCTTATCAATATCAAAATCAATATCAATATCTCTGACAATTGTCGCAAGATACTGGCTCATTTTTGCCTGATCTTTACCAGCGCAAATTTTTTCCCGAACAGATTTTTCCGGAATATTTTCGCAATCAGCAAGAACATTATCTAAACTTCCGTATTTAGCAAGAAGCTTCTGCGCTGTTTTTTCACCTATTCCCTTAACCCCCGGAATACAATCCGACACATCTCCGCGCAAACCTTTATAATCAATTACCTGATTCGGGTAGACCCCGAGTTTTTCATAAATTTTATCCCAGTTATATTCAATCAATTCACCCTTGGAAGGCAAAATAACTTTTATACATCCTTCTTTATCAACAAGCTGAAAAGCATCCTGATCCCCTGTTAAAATCAAAACTTTATGTCCAAGTTCGCATGCTTTTTTTGAAATAGTACCGATTACATCATCAGCCTCAAAACCTTCTTTTGTATAAATCGGAATATTAAAAGCTCTTAATCCTTCATAAATCAAACCCATTTGAGCCTGCATAGGATCAGGCATAGCAGAACGATTACACTTATAATCAGAGTAAGCCTCAGTCCTAAATGTTTTATGACTTACATCAAAAGCAACTGCAATTGCTTCAGGCTTCAACTCTTCATTTTTTAACAAATCAAAAATTGCTTTAAAAAATCCATAAACAGCCCAAGTAGGGATACCATCAGATGTCCTCATATTAGTTCTCTCTAAAGCATAATATTGTCTAAATGCTAACGCATGACCATCAATTAAAATAAGTGTTTTGCTATCATTCATATATCTATTTTTTCATAAATACGAAGAATTTACAAATATGTTAAGACTTAAAAAAATATTTTATAATTTCAACAAAAATTTTTTTTAAAAATGAACAAAAAAACAAAACAAATACAAGTATATATAAAGAAATTGAAATTTGATTATTATCTATGATTTGTTTAATTTTAAAATTATCATCTCTAGAATTTAAATAACTATTAAATTTATCTGACTGATTATCACAAAATCCTGTTCTGTAAATTGGCACTTGATTTAAACTCATATCATCTATTTCAATATAAAACCAAGTTTCAGAATGTCCTGTTTTAATACCAGGATGATAAATTTTACGACAAGAGGCTGAACGAATTTTAGACAAATTATATACTACATCTTGTTTAGAATTTACATAAACACATCTATCTTGCGACCTTGAGCATTCAAAACGTTCAGGATTAAAAAATAATATATTAAGAGGTCGAAATAAAACAATGAATAAAGAAAAAATTAATGCTACTAGTAAAAAAAATAAAAAATAAGCCTCATAAAATTTTTTACTAGTAGACATTAATAAAATTTCCTATGCTGTTATTTCTTTTTCTTTTGAGGTAGTCGGTAATTTAACAACCTCTGCATTTTTTCTGTTCCTTACCATATCTGCCGTAACAACAAATTTAGTCATATCTTGTTTGGTAGGAACATCATACATTACATCAAGCATGATTTCTTCAACAATCGAACGCAACGCTCTGGCACCTGTTTTTCGCTTTATAGCTTCCTGCGCAATAAGATCAATTGCCTCAGGTTCAAATTCCAGATCAACGCCGTCCATTTCCAATAAACACTTATATTGTTTTAATACAGCATTTTTGGGTTCTGTCAAAATCATTTTTAAAGTTTTTTCATTTAATTCATCAAGAACTGCGTAAATTGGAACACGTCCGATAAATTCAGGAATTAAACCGAATTTTAACAGATCTTCAGGCTGCAATTTTTTAAGCATTCTTACAGCTGCTGCATCTTTTTCAGCCTGGGTCATAGGAGCCTTAGCTCCAAATCCGACAGAAATGCCTTCTCCGGCTCTGCGCTCAACAATTTTTTCCAAACCGACAAACGCACCGCCGACAATAAACAATATATTGCTGGTATCAATCTCTATAAATTCCTGATGCGGATGCTTTCTGCCGCCTTGTGGAGGAACATGAGCCACAGTACCTTCTATCATTTTTAACAAAGCCTGTTGAACTCCTTCTCCTGAAACATCTCTTGTAATAGATGTATTTTCAGACTTTCTCGAAATCTTATCAATTTCATCAATATAAATAATACCTCTTTCAGCTTTTGCAGAATCAAAATCAGCATTTTGATAAAGACGCAACAAAATATTTTCAACATCATCGCCGACATAACCGGCCTCAGTCAAGGTTGTTGCATCTGCTACAGCAAAAGGAACATCAAGCATTTTTGCAAGTGTCTGCGCAAGTAAAGTTTTACCGGAACCTGTAGGCCCCACAAGAAGAATATTTGATTTTTGAATTTCTACATTATTTTTTAGATCAGCTTCTTTATTATGTTTCAAACGTTTATAATGGTTGTAAACAGCCACTGACAAAACCTTTTTAGCATCATCCTGTCCTACAATATATTCATCAAGATAAGCTTTTATTTCATGCGGTTTGGGAATAGGTTTTTCTTCAGCTTTAGAATCTTCTGCACTGCTTTCTTTATCCTTATTTTCAAAGAATTCTTCATCTAGAATCTGGTTGCAGAGTTCCACACACTCATCACAAATATAAACCTCAGGACCTGCAATTAATTTTTTTACCTGATCCTGTGATTTTCCACAAAATGAACATTTTAATCTGCTATCATCATGTTTTGCCATACTTTATACCATAGCTTACAACTGCTTTTGAGGCGCTTGTTAATTATCTTGCATTAACTTATTATATTTTAGTATTATCGCTTTATCTAGTCAACGCACTCGGGTAATTTCGTCATCCTGAACTAGTTTCAGAATCTTTGACTTGTCCCTCGCACCTTTTTTGCTTTATAAACTTTCCTTTCTTTTTACCGTAGCTTACAACTGCTTTTGAGGCGCTTGTTAATTATCTTGCATTAACTTATTATATTTAGTATTATCACTTAATCTAGTCAACGCACTCGGGTAATTTCGTCATCCTGAACTAGTTTCAGAATCTTTGACTTGTCCCTCGCACCTTTTTTGCTTTATAAACTTTCCTTTCTTTTTACCGTAGCTTACAACTGCTTTCGAGGCGCTTTTATTTATTTTGCATTAACTTTATCTATTTTAGTATTATCGCTTTATCTAGTCAACGCACTCGGGTACTTCCGTCATCCTGATATCGTTTCAGCATCTTTGACTTATCACTCGCACCTTTTTTGCTCTATAAGCATATCCTTTCTTTGTTACTTAATTGCATCTCTTGATATGACTTTATCAATCATACCATATTCTAAGGCTTCTGCAGGAGTCATAATATAATCACGGTCAGTATCTTTTTCTATTTTCTTTATTGACTGTCCTGTATTCGAAGCAAGAATTTCATTCAAAGATTTTTTAATTCTGATAATTTCAGCAGCTTGAATTTCAATATCAGTAGCCTGACCTTGAGCACCGCCGAGAGGCTGGTGAATAAGTACACGAGAATGAGGTAAAGCCATTCTTTTGCCTTTAGCACCTGAAGATAAAAGGAAAGCTCCCATAGAAGCTGCCTGCCCCAGACAAATAGTAGAGACGTCAGCTCTTATATGCTGCATAGTATCATAAATTGCGAAACCTGCCGTAACAGAGCCTCCCGGACTATTAATATAAAGCATGATATCTTTTTCAGGATTTTCACTGTCAAGTAACAACAATTGGGCAACAATTAAATTTGCCACCATATCATCAATAGGGGTTCCCAGAAAAATAATTCTTTCTCTCAATAATCTTGAAAAAATATCGAAAGAACGTTCCCCTCTGCTTGACTGCTCTATTACTACAGGTACAAAACTCATGATTAATTCCCTTTCTCTCTATTTAAATTATATAACTTTTATAATATTAATCAAATATGTGCCGTTGTAAATACGGCACATATATTAATTTATATTTATTACTTAATTTCAACTTTATTGTTTTCCATTAAGAAATCTCTAACCTTGTCATTCAATGCCTGCTGGGAAATCGAGGCCAAAAATTCAGGATTTTTACTTAATTGCTTAAGCAAATCCTGTGGTTTCAATCCGTAAACAGAGCTCAATTGAGATAATTTTTTCTCAACATCTTTCTGCTCCAGTTTAATATTCTCTTCTTTTGCAATCTTATCAATAACAAGAGAATTTTTAATTCTTACAAGAGCATCTTCATTAAGGTTTTTCAACAACTGGTCTTCTCCTTGGGATTTAACAAGAGCTTCCCAGTTAATTCCCTGGACAGCAAGTCTCTGCTTATATTCCTCTCTCAATGAATGCACTTCTCTATCAATCATAGACTGCGGAATATCAACTTTCGCAGAATCAACAACTGTTTTAAAAACTTCATTTTCAGAATTCATTTTATTTGTTCTTTCACGTTGTGATTCCAAATATTTCTGAATATCAGCTTTTAAATCATCAACTGTTTTAAAAGGTCCAACTTTTTGTGCAAATTCATCATTAAGCTCTGGAACTTTTCTTTCTTTAATTTCATTAATTTTAATTTTAAAAGTTGCTGGCTGGCCCTTTAATTTTTCGTCATGGTAATCTTCTGGGAAAGTAACTTTAATATCAAATTCATCATTCAAATTTTTACCTACAATCTGTTCTGCAAACCCGGGAATAAAATTTGAATGAGCTAAATCTAACGGATAATTTTTAGCATCTCCGCCCTGAATTTTTTCACCGTTAGCAGTGCCTTCAAAATCAATTACAGCAATATCAGAATCTTTTGTCGGTCTGTCAATTACTGTAACCTGCTCGCTATGCTGATTTAAGAGATTATCAATTGATTTTTGCATGGCGTCTTCTTCTATCGGAGAATCCTTAACTTCAAGAGTTAAACCTTTATATTGCCCGAGAGTAACTTCCGGTCGCAATTCAGCTCTTGCGGTAACCGTCAAATCTTCGCCTATATTATAATTGTAGCTTGTAATATAAGGCTGAGCAACAAGATCAAGCTTGTTATCAACAACAGCCTGATTAATTGCACTCGGCATCAAACTTTCAATAGCTTCCTGCTTAATACGTTCAGTACCCACATGTCTTTCAACAACAGCGCGTGGGGCTTTCCCTTTTCTAAAACCGTCAATATTTACATACTGCGAAATTTTATGTACAGCTTTGTTATAAGCATCAGCTGCATCTTTTGCCGGAATAGTAATATCTAATTTTACAACATTTTCTTTTTCTTTTTCCAAAGTAACTTTCATCTTATTATCCTTTTCTATATTTAATACTATGCAACTATCATATCTCAAAAAAGAATTTGTGCAAGTTATAAAACTTTTTACCTCATCAGTATTTGACCCTAAAAGGATAATCTTTAGGAATCTTCCAGCCGTTATACTGAATCCAGCGGGTACAAAATGCAGGCCAGCCTGAATTTTCATTACAGCCGAATGTTGAATGATTTTTTAACGAATTTTCTTTACCATCCCAACTTGCCATATAAGGCTCAAAATTCCACTGTACAAAACCATCACCAGTAGATTTGGGAACTGGATTGTAAAAAAAAGCAAAAGCACAGCGTCCTACAAAATCTTTATAATGCCTTGTTGGAGAAGATGATACACATCTTTCCGGATTTCCGGGAAAGAAAAACCAGTCTCGGCCATTTGAACCAGTCTTAGTAACAGCACTACCATCCGCAAAATACATTGTAAATAAAGGAGTGCCGGCTATTACAACAGTGTCGGTTTTTATGATATTCATATAGGGTACAATATATTTTTTTATCCAAGCTTCCTGTAATGCCGGATCATTATTATCTTCAAACCAGGTCTCTCGTGGACCATAATCAAGTTCTGCCATACGAATTGCCTGATTTATTGAGGAATAAAATTTCTCCAAACGCGCCTCCACAACAGACCTTGTATGATTTGCTATTAATGAAGGCATAGTGAGCGCAGCAACCACACCTATAATCCCTAATGTAATCAAAACCTCCGCAAGAGTAAACGCGACTTGTTTTTTTAGTGAAGTGTGAAGAGTGAAGCGTGAAGTGGATTTTTCTGCTTCCCTCCACTGGGGGAGGGATTGAGGGAGAGGGTTATCAGAAGATAAGAGGGTAGGAGGATAGAAAGATAAGCTTTTTACCGTAAATAGCCTACCCTCATACCTTCTTACCTTCCTATCTTCTAAACCAGCTTGCCCTCTT
>CALVEO010000058.1 GCA_944326615.1 Candidatus Gastranaerophilales bacterium
CAGTGGAGGGAAGCAGAAAAATCCACTTCACGCTTCACTCTTCACACTTCACTAAAAAAACAAGTCGCGTTTACTCTGGCGGAGGTTTTGATAACCTTAGGGATTATAGGTGTGGTCGCTGCGCTCACTATGCCGTCTTTAATTGCTAATCACCAGAAACTTCAAACTGTTACGCAATTAAAACGCACCTATAATGTTTTGTCTAATGCCGTAAGAATGTCTGTTGCAGAAAATGGTGATGTTGAAGAATGGGTTTTAGAAGACGGTGATGGCGTACAATTATCATCAGAGTTTGCAAATACATATTTAATACCTTACCTGCAGGTTATTAAAAATTGTGAAACCGATACAACTGGTGAATGCGGTTATGAGCTCTCACACATAAACGGCAGCGATAATTCTGCAAGTGTGAAAAATTATTCTCGTTTTATTTTAAATGACGGTACTATAGTATTTATTCGTGCAAAATCAGATCCTGCCGGTGCTGTTTTTCAAAAAATTGTTTATATAAATGTTGATATAAACGGGCACAAAAGACCTAATAGAATAGGACGTGATTATTTTGAATTTGCTCTTGTTCTCAGCACAAATAATGATATGTATAAGCCTCTTGGTAAAATCAACGCGTCAGGACAGAGCCAGACAACTGAAACTATCCAAAATAATTGCTCAAAAGGTACCGGAGAGTATTGTGCTGCTTACATTATGAATAATGGCTGGCAGCTTCCAAAAGATTATCCATGGTAAAGATTAATCTTTCTTGTTTATGTTATTATTATAAAACAGGAGAGAATTATGATAAAAGATTATTTTATAAACGAGATAGAAAATGCTGTTGAAAAAGCTGTAAATGCCGGTGCACTCGGTGCAATGACTGAATATAATAGAGGAACACTGGTTCCGGAACGTCCTAAAAATATTGAGTTTGGCGACTATGCAGTTAATGTATCACAGCTTGCAAGGTTTGCCAAAATTGCTCCGCCGCAGATTGCAAATAATGTTTTAAAATATATTGATGCGGATGACAATGAATACACTGTAATTGGCGGTTTCATAAACTTCAAAGCCGGTAAAAAAATATTATCAAATCTTGTTGAAGAGATTTTCAAACAAAAAAAAGAATTCGGAAAACCTGTAAATGTTAAAACCGAAAAAATTATCTTGGAATACGTATCGGCAAATCCTACAGGTCCTTTCCATATAGGTCATGGACGCTGGGCTGCGATGGGTTCTGTGCTTGCAAATCTTTTAAAATTCTACGGTCATGATGTTTATCAGGAATTTTATATAAACGATGCAGGTTCACAAATTCAAAAACTGGGTAATTCTCTTGCTATAAGAATTCGTCAGGAACTAGGCGAAGATATTGATTTTCCCTCTGATGAAATTGAAAGAAAAAATTATTATCCGGGAGATTATTTAATTCCTGTTGCAAAAAAATATCTTGAAAAGTTCCCTGATACAAGCCTTTCTGATTTTCAACCTTTGAATTCTTCAACTTTAAACAGCCTTTGCGACTTTGCAAAAGATTATGAAGAAAAGGTTCAGCGTGATTTGTTAGACAGGTTTAAAGTTCATTTTGATAATTTCTACTCTGAATTAACTCTGCACAAATCCGGAAAAGTCGATGAATGTGTTAATAAATTAAAAGCAAGCGGAAAAATTTATAAAAAAGACGGTGCTGACTGGTTTAAATCATCTGATTATGGTGATGATCAGGATAGAGTTATCAAAAAAGCTGATGGTTCAAATACTTATTTGACTGCAGACATTGCATACCATATTGATAAACTTGAGCGCGGATTTGATAGAATGATTAATATATGGGGCGCTGATCATCATGGTTATGTAGCACGCGTTAAAGCATCTATTGAAGCCTTGGGGTATAGTCCTGATAAGCTTGAAGTGCTTCTTGGACAGCTCGTTAATCTGGTGATTGACGGTAATGAAGTAAGAATGGGCAAGCGAAAAAATATGGTTACCCTTGAAGATTTGATTGATGAAGTCGGTGTTGACGCTACACGTTTCTGGATGTCAATGAGAAATATTGACACAACTCTTGATTTTGATATTGAGCTTGCAAAGAAAAATTCTGATGAAAATCCTGTATTTTATGTTCAATACGCACATGCAAGAGCCTGTTCTATTTTGAGAAATGTTATTACCGAGAAAATTAATACGGAAACCGGTGTAAAATCTTCTGCTCCGATGAGTGAAAATGAATTAGCTAAACTTATTAGCGGTTTTAAATCTGAAATGGTCCTGCCTGCAATTGATACTGCAAGACAGCTTATACTGAAACTTGAAGAATATAAATCAGTTATTAAAAATTCTGCAGAAACCCGCCAGGTTTATACTATATGCAGGTATGTTCAGGAATTGGCAAGTGAATTTCATTCTTTCTACAATGCCAACCGCGTAATTTCTGATGATATTGAGATGATGAAGGCAAGAATTTCTCTTGTCTGGTGTGTAAAAACAGTGCTCCATAATGCTCTTGAAGATATTCTTGCTGTTTGTGCACCTGAAAGAATGTAATTAGTTTAAAAATCCCTCAATTTTACTATTGAATACAGATCTGATATACTCTAAAGCGGTTTCAGGTTTTAAACGGCTGTTTGTATTGCTGTTAGAAAATTTTTTAATTTCTCCAAAGCGATTTTTCAATACTTTTACTATTACTTCAGGAGTTCTGTAAACTTCAAATCTGTCTCCATTTGGGAATTTTTTTGTAGAAAATTCTGCTGTTGTTTCATTATTATGCATAATTTTTTGTGTTTCTATGTCGGGATTGTAAGATATTCCTTTACTTTTAGCAAAATATCTTTCGTTTATCATCCTCAAACCTTTTGTGTGGGAAGAACTGAATTCGGATGTCTTTTTTATTAACGTTTCAGCTGAGTTAATTCCTAAAGTCATGATTTTTCTCCTTTGCAATTCCAATAAGTAGGGTAAATAAAAATATTTGCTAATTTTCAGGTTTATGCATTAACAAATCTTAATGAATTTAGTAAATGTATTATATTGTCATAACTGTCTTCTGTAACAAGTTTTGAGCGTAGTATTTTTGCATTTTTAAATCCCGCAAGATAATAAGGGTAAAATTTTCGCATAAATTTAATTGCAACATTTTCACCACGCAGTTTTATTTCTTCATCCAGATGCCATTTTAGCATTTCAATGCGTTTTTCAATAGGCGGAACAGGAATTTTTTCTCCAGTTTTTAAATAATGTTCTACCCGTCCGATAAGCGTTGGATCTCCCATTGAAGCCCTTCCAATGGCAATCCCATCCGCTTTTGAGACATTAAGGCATTCTACTGCATCTTCAATTGATGTAATATCACCATTTGCAAATACCGGAATATCAACATTTTCTTTTAATAATTTTATCTTTGCCCAGTCAGCATTCCCTGAATACATTTGAGAACGCGTACGCGCATGAATTGTTATAAACTGTGCTCCAGCCTCCTGCATTTTTTGCCCGAATTCAACATAATTCATTTCATCAGCCGTATAGCCGAGACGAAATTTCACACTGACAGGTTTGTCGGTCCCGTCTTTTACTGCTTTAACAAGATCTGATGCAAGTTCCGGATTTCGCATTAGAGCCGCGCCGTCCTGCCCGCCTACAACCTTTTTTACCGGACATCCCATATTTATGTCAATCATGTCTGCAAATTGAGTTAAAAATTCAGATGCCTTACGCATAAGTTCAGGTTTGTGCCCGCTTATCTGATATGAAATGGGTGAATGGTCGTTATTTTTTTTCAGAATTTCGGTTCCGCTCCGTCCGTTTAGTGTTTGTGCAAGATATTCAGAGCTTATCATTTCAGTTGTCAAAAGTGCATTTTTTGAATATTTTCTAACAAGACTTCTTAATACATAATCTGTTATTCCTGCCATTGGGGCAAGTGATACTCTGCTTTGTATTAATGTATTTACACTGTTATTTGGCATAAGGCTCCAATTCGGATATTCTTGTTTTAGCATACCTGAGATAATCATCATCCTCATTGTATGTGGCAGTAAATGCTTTGTAATATGATATTGCATTTTTATATTGTTCAAGCATATCATAGTCAACGCCTATAAGATAATTTACTATAGTTAAATCAGGATTTGATGCTATAGCTTTTTTGTAATCAGCAATAGCTTCGTTATATTTTTTCTGTGTATCGTAAATCATTCCTCTGTAATATAGCGCATAAGCGTCATTCGGGGTTGATGTAATAATTTTATTAAGTATTACAAGGCTTTCGCTGTATTGCCCTGCATCAAACATGGAAATAGCTTTTTCTAATTCTTCCGAAGCTATTTGAGCGTTAAGACTTTCAAGTAATTCAGCGGCTTCTTTGTTATTTTTGTTGAATGTAACAGCCTTTTGCGCATAGGTTTTGGCATTTGCGCTGTCGCCTTTTTCTGAATATAAAGCTGCAATATAATAAGCTATATCAGAATTTGTCGGTGCAAGATTTAAAGCCTGTTTATAATATTCGATGGCGTTGTCATTATCGCCCATGTTTTGATATGAAGATGCAATTCCAAGCATTGTATCAGATGTTGCCGGTTTAATTTTAAGATATTCATTGATCGCATTTTGATAATCTTTATTATTGTAATAATTTGCTGCTTTTTCCAATTTTTCATCGGTTGACTGGGCGCTGATTGATTTTATGGCGTCAGAAACCTGCGCATTATTAGGAAATTTTGTATTTGCAGTATTCAGCGTGGCAAGTGCGGCATCATAATTTTTTCCCTGCCCTTGTGCTATTGCAAGATTTACATAGGCTTCTGAATTAGACGGATTAAGCTTGATAACTTCATTATAAATAGTTACTGCGTCTGTGAGCTTATTCTGTTTGTGCAGATCAAGCGCGTAACTGTAAAGTACACTGCCTGCATTATCAGGATTGTTTTTCTTTATATAATCAACAAACTGCGCTGTTGTCATAGTGTCTTTTACCATATTCAGCATTTCTGTCTGTGCTATTTCGTTATCAGGTTCTTTTGACAGAACTTTTTTATAAAGGTCAAGCGCTCCTTTGCTGTCTCCCATTGCAGCAAGAGATTGTGCCTTATAAAGGTTTGCCTGTATATTATCAGGATAAATGATTAAAACGGAATCATAAGCCGTTATCGCAGTTTTATAATCGCCTTTCTGCTGGTATAAAGTTCCTACGTTCAGTCTTGTATTAACATTTGAAGGATCGAGATATTCGGCTTTTGAATAATATCTTAGGGCTTCGTCAAAATTCCCTTCTTTTTGCATAATAGCACCTAAATTAGCAGTGATTGCAGAATCATTAGGTGATTCTGCAAGCTTTCTTTTATAAATCCTTTCTAAAGAATATAAAACATCTTTGTTATCTGTAGTTTTTGAAAGAATAAAGTTATATTGTTCAACAGCTTCATCTTCCTGCTGTAATTTATCAAGTATTTTTGCATAAGAAAGTCTGAGTGCAATATCATTCGGTGCAGCGGCAACAGCTTTTTTGTAATATTCGGCTGATTTTGCGTCATTACCGAGAAGCTTCATAATATCTCCGGTTTGTTCAAAACTGTCTTTAATAAAACTTGTATCTCCAAGTGACTGATTAAATTCATAGCCTGCAGCGGCAAAGTTCCCTTCAGCTCTTAACTGTTTAGCTGTATTAAATCTGTTTTGTGCAGATGTATCAAATTTTATTTCGTTAAGGCACTGATTTAGATTGGATGTAACCTGAATAATTGCCTGTGACGAGTTTTTTACCTGATTGGCGTTAGGGTAGTATACCAGATAAAAAAGTGCAGCGCGGTAATCATCTGCCGCTTTTGCGTAATCTTTGTCAGTGTTAGCGTAATATGTGCCGCGTGCAATGTAAGAATTTATAAGTCCAATTCTTGCAGAATTATCAAGATAATTGATGCGCAGTGCACTTTTAAATTCTGTTATTGCTCCTGAATACTGATAATTTGAAAGATATTCCTGTCCTAAATCAAAATGCTCTTTAAAGCCGGCAAAACAAGGGGTTACTGTTATAAACCCGAGAGCTATAGCACACATTAAGTTAGAAAATTTTTTCATAAATAATCCCTCTTCACAAAAATTTTAATATAATTATTATTGCATGAACATCGACATTTTACTATATTTTGTAACAAAAAAGAGCCGGCTGAGATTTTAGCCGGCTCTATAAATTAATTTACGATGTTAGTCTTCAAAATCTGTCTTAGATACAAAATTCATAACATCATCGAATAAGATTTGTAGCGGAAGTGTCATATCAAACTTTAGATATTCTCCGTTGTTCATGTCGAGAAATACTTCCGGGGTTTGTTCTTCAGCTGTTTTTTCATTAATCATACATAACTCCTTTTTTCTTATAATTTTCTTTTTTGGGTTGCTTTTTATTAGTAATTGATATATCGGAATATTTGTCTGTAAACTTTAATTCGGCAGTTAATTTAAATATTGTCATGATTGCGCTATAACAGGCTTTTTGAACATATTAAATTTAAATTTACATTTTGTTACAATTTTTTTTACTTACAAGTGTGCTAAAAAAGCAATTTTGTGCTACCATGACGCTTGTAGTTACCAATTATAAATATAGGAGATAAAACAATAGCACCCAACGATACTAAAAATCATAAAAACCAGCCGATTATGAATGAGCGGATCCGCGCTAAAGAAGTAAGATTAATTGACCAAAATGGTGAAAATAAAGGTGTTTTAGCTACTTCAAAGGCTTTACAAATGGCCTATGATGCTGACTTGGATTTAGTTTTAATTAATCCTAACCAAGAGCCTCCGGTTGCTAAAATTTTAAATTACGGAAAATATAAATACGAACTTGATAAAAAAGCTAAAGAAGCAAAGAAAAAACAGCACACTGTTGATGTAAAAGAAATTAAAATTCGCTATAAAATAGATACTCATGACTATCAGGTAAGAATTAAAAGTATAGAAAAATTTATTGCACAGGGTAACAAGGTAAAAATTGTTGTAATGCTAAGAGGACGTGAAATGCAACATTCAAATCTTGCATTTGACCTTGCTAATAAATTTGTCGAGGACATGAAAAACATGCCTGTAGTAATAGAAAAGAAACCTCAGCTTGAAGGGCGTAACGTTACTTTATATGTAGCGCCGAGTGCTTCTTAAAAAAGTTCTTGACTGAAAATTTTCAGCCAGTATAATAAAAAACGTGGCAATTAAATATTTATATCCATTTACTCCAAAAGAATATTTACATTGCCTCTTGTTTTAAAGATTTATAATTGAATAAATATAAAGATATGCCGCGTTAGCTCAGTTGGTAGAGCAAGGGACTGAAAATCCCTGTGTCCTTGGTTCGATTCCGAGACGCGGCATATTTGTTTGACTGTTATAGCAAGGACTTCTGAGTCTAGGTAGTATTAAGCTCAAAGGCGGTTTTACTTATGAAGTCCTTGTTTCAAGTGTAATAAAGTGAGTGGTTTGCGTAGGTGTATTTAAAAGTCCGGTTTGTATATAAGCTATCAACTGTCGGTTGGGCATACCTGCCCAACAATACTAAATTATAGAGGTCGGAAGTCCCTTGATGAAGTATTCATAAATACACCCAATTGGACTTTATTAGGACTTTAATATACAAAGAATAGCCTCAAATTAGCCTGTGAATTACTGAAATCAAAGATTTTTGGTAGTCCTGTAAAAGTCCTATTGATTGTTGGGCTATAAGCCCAACCTACTAACTATAAGCCCAACCACAAATTTATTGTTTATAATTAGAATTATATTAGGGTACAAACTTGGTAAATAAATGGGTTTGGCGATTTATAAAACTTATCAAAAGGCATTTCTTCAATAGAGTTCCAAGGATTAAATATATTCCCGCGTTGCGTAGAATAACAGTGAGCTCCAATAATTCCTCTATTATAGTTTTCAACATCCTCACCTGATACATGCATTGCAGTTCTAACCATAGTTGTATTCCCAGAAGATTTAAAGATTTCAAGTTTACTCTTAGCTTTATCTCCATGTGGAAGTTCAATGACTTTATCAACTGGATACAATGTTCTCATACTAGTTATTGGGTCCCCCCCTCCATTGATAAATAACATTGGAGAACAATTTTTATTTTTTGCTGAAATACCATATATTTTTTTTGCGCAAGCATCTTCAAGCATTTTATATCCCAAGGCGCCTTTTAGGTATCCTTCTTTACCTTCGGTTATATTAAATTTTGCAATATCAGATAAATCATATATAATATTTTCTCCACCATTAGGAAGAGTTATTTTTACTTTATTATTATCAATTTGTTCAAACATTTTGTATAAATCAATCCTAGTCTCAGGATTTTTAATCATTCCATCTAAAGGTGCAACAAAGTAACAAGATTGTTCTGTCTGTGCAAGAGAATATCTTTCTACTGCTGGAAATAATTTTTCATAAACAGACTTCGTCATTTTTAATTCTTCGTATCCATCTTTGTTCCTTACAAACATTTTCTCTCCAATAGAAAATACATCTCCTAATTCTGTTTTATGTAATATTTCATCATGATTTACTTTTTCAGCAAATTGCTCAAAGTATGTTTTTCCCTGCAATAACTTGTTAATATCTGATTTTGCTAGACTATGAAAATGTGCTTCAGGAATAAGACTTTGCATTATATAACTTGGTGCTTTTCCTTCTTGTACTAACTTATATAAATCCATAAGCTCCTTATATCTTTGAGGATTATTATATTTTGCTTGTAGAATAGCTTTTTTAGAATACAAAAAACGGTCACCAGCAAATAATTTTTTACCATTAGCTGTTGACATTCCATTTATTCTTTCAAGATCTTTAATGAAATTTGTTAAAAAATCTTTTTTATTTGAAAAATTTGAATGATTAATATCTTCAAGGCAAACTAATATATCTTCAAGATAAGTACTCTTTTGACCTTTTACAGCAGGAAACATCATATCCAATTCTTTCAAAAAGATACTGTTATTAGCATTAATAAATGGCTTATCTAAAAGAATCTCTCCCCCACTAAAACTATCACCTGTAATAGAATGTCTTGCTAAAATGTTTTTGATTTCATTTTCACTTGGGACTGAAAATCTCTTAGAAATTTGTATAACATCACCTTCAAGTTTTGGTACAAGTTTTAAACCTATAGTATTAACTTTTACTGGTTTAGTTGCAAGCAAACTTTTGTTGGCACCTGTATGTGTCCAGGCAATAACTTCTTTCCCAATAATTTTTCCAAATTTTTCTAATCCCATAAATATCCCTTATCGTCATTTCCCCTGATATTTATATAAAGTATTTTTGTTCTTAGAAATTGCTTTATTGTTAATATTTGTAATTTAAAAGTCTAAAATACTCAAACTATCTGACCCAAGTAATCAAACCATGTGACTCTTTACACCCACAGTGGGCGGTTTTTTGCATGTAAAAATTTTAAGTGTAATAAAGTGAGTGGTTTGCGTAGGGCAGATGGTGCGATTATTTCGGGCAATCGGCTTGTGTTGCGGATTTCAGGGGTAGGAAATAATCAAACCATGTGAACCGTAATTACTCTTTTTACTCTTTTTCTACTCGGCACAGATGGTATGATTATTTCGGGCAAAATGATTACAACCCTCTTTCTGCTTGTGTTTTAAGGCAATTAAGGCTTGGTACAAATGGTATGATTATTTTGGGCAAGTGAGTCGTTTGAGGTTTTTGAAAATTCTGCCGTTCTGTTAAATTTTTTAATTGATACAAAACCGATGTAAAATAACATATAAAATGAATACAAACAGACAGGTCGGGATTTTAGGCAGGATAAGTCGAAAGCAGAGATTATATATGTTTGAATTTTTTCAGAACTTGTATCTGCGGAATTTTTATACCTCAAATTCAATAAAATTAGACGAAATTTTACAAATTCGGAGAGAGTGAATAAGGAGTATCTTTATCCAACTAGTATTCAGAAACTTTATCCTAAATTAGGGCAAATCAGTAAGCTTGCTGGTAACTATACATCTGTATCTAGCAATACACGTATTATACCGTATACTAAAGCGGTATCTATGGGCTTAAAGGTTTATTAGTGAGAGGTGCAATTTTTGCACCTTTCATTACTCCAAGTTGTCCAAAATAATCAAAGCATCTGAAAATTTAAATCAAACTATCTGTACTTTTACACCAATCAACTCATTTTTCTTCAATGAGAATTCAAATTAAGAGCAAATGCAAGTTATTAAGTAAATTCTGCGATTATTCAATAAACTGTTCTCCTTCACCCATCCCCTAATTTTATGTTGTCGTTTATCTATAATAATTATTTGATTGAAATTTTTGAGTTGTCTTTGCCGTTTAAAAATATTGTTTTTATGGAATTAGGAAAGGAGAGTTTATGACTACAGTAGAACCAATCAGAAATATTGAAAGTATTAAAAAATTAGAAAAGTATTTTGCAAAAAATAGTCCGAGAGATTTGTTATTATTCACTATCGGTACAAATTGCGGATTAAGAATTTCAGACATAGTAGCTCTGAATGTCGGAGATGTTAGAAACAAAAGCCATATTCAGATTATTGAAAAGAAAACAGGTAAATTTAAAAAATTTCCGATAAATTCAAAGCTAAAACCTATGATAGAAGAATTTACAAAGGGCAAACGCTCTGACGAGGCTTTGTTTGTTTCCATCTT
>CALVEO010000059.1 GCA_944326615.1 Candidatus Gastranaerophilales bacterium
ATACTTGTTTGTACCAAGGGAGTGCTGCTACCCTCCCTCCACTCGACAACACTCAGTTGTCTCGCGGAGCCTTGCCACAAAGGCTCAAATACTTGTTTGTACCAAGGGAGTGCTGCTACCCTCCCTCCACTCGACAACACTCAGTTGTCTCGCGGAGCCTTGCCAAAAAGGCTCAAATACTTTTTACAGGCTTGAATACTTTTAAAATATCCAAGGAGTGCTTGCTACTCTCCATCCACTTACTAACAACCGATTAGTTTGCGGTGCCTTGCCACAAAGGCTTGTATATATTAAACTATTAAATTTTCAATAAAAATGCCGACTATAGGAATCGAACCTACAACCTACGGTTTACAAAACCGTTGCTCTACCATTGAGCCAAGTCGGCAAGCCACATGAACTATTCTATTAAGAAAATATTAAAATGTCAATACTATCTTTTCTTATTTGCTGTATAATATTTTTAGTTTTTTTAGAAAGGCTGAATTTTATGACAAGATATTTTACTCCGATTTTACTTTTAACAATTTCGAATATATTCATGACATTTGCATGGTACGGGCATTTGAAGCATAAATCTGCAGCTTTGTGGGCTGTTATTCTTATAAGCTGGGGAATTGCGTTTTTTGAATACTGTTTTCAGGTCCCTGCAAACAGAATCGGGAGCAGTGTGTATTCAACAGCGCAGCTAAAAACAATTCAGGAAGTCATAACGCTTGTAGTTTTCAGCGTATTTTCAGTCTTATACCTTAAAGAAGAATTTAAGTGGAACTACCTTGTCGGGTTTATTTTTATAATTTTTGCCGTATTTTTTATATTTAAAAAATGGTAAAATCTATTTTGAATAAATTCTTATAACGTATGGAGCGATTTCTTTTTTACTAACAAACTTCAAATTGATATCGCAGATTTCTTTAATATCTATGAGCGATTTGATTGTTAATAAGTCGTTTAAGGATGTTGATTTGTAATTCGTTTCAACTAATTGTTTAAATTTAACTTTATCAAAATCATCAAAGTAGGAAGTCGTTGTTATTATAAATTTTTGTGACGGCTGCATATTTGTTATAATATAGTTCATCAACAACAATGTATTATAAGGAATTTGATTTTGATAAAAGTATGGATACAAAATTTCTTTTCTTCCATCAAGCGGCATGGAATTGAATTTTTGTTCATTGGATAGCATAACTTCTGATTTATATGCAAAATCTTTTAGAATGCTTATAATATTGGCTTTTTTATTTAGATATTTATCTAAAATTTCTTTCCGGTTCCAAACAAGAATGAAATCAGAATTTTGTAAATCTGATTGATTTATAAATTCTGCAAGCGGGCGGAAACCAACTCGCGGCATTTTATACGCCGAATTTGGAGCAAAAAGCAAATAAGAAATATTTACAATAATGAATATGCCGGGAATAAGATAATATTTTAATTTTTTATATTCAGTTAAAATTGAAAATCCGTATGCAGTAATAATTAGTAATGCCGGCATTGAGATAATCGCATATCTTGGAAGTATTTTAAAGTTAGTTATCATAAAAGCAATAATTTCTGCAATAAAAAAGATTACGGCAGGGGCAAGAATTACAAGGGAAACTTTGTCCTTTTTTACTGCAGTATAAATTCCGGCAAGTCCGCATAATATAGGTAAAATTATAAATATAAGTTTTGATACGGAGAATGTTGATAAAAAGATATGCATATAATGAGGCGGGTTATTTGCAAGACTTTCCAATACAGGAGTATATAAATTTTGCAGTACTATAAACAAACTTGACCAATCACAGTAATAGCCGTTAATCTGAGTTGTATATTTGCTTTGGTTTAAGGTCAAAAAGATTATAACTGGTAGACAGGTTATAATTAGGGTAATTGCAGAATATATTAATACATTATTTTTTTCTTTTTGTTTTATGAGCAAGAATAATACAGATGCAAACAAAGCTACAACATAAATAAATGCTATTGTATAAGTATGTATTAAACAAAATGAAATTAGTATAAGCCAGATATAATTCCATTTATTTTCAGGTCTGTTTTTTATTTTTAATATCAGTAAAACAGATATTGTTGCGAGTAATGTAAGAAATGAATACATTCTGACTTCTTGTGAATAATATATGAAAAAACTGTTAATTGCAAAAAGACCAGCACAAAACAGGCTTGTTTTTCGGGGGGGGGGCAATTCAAGGCCTGCAAGGCAGGCAAATATTATGCTTATAACTCCACAAAGAGCTGAAAATGCTCTTAAGGATAAATCTGAAAAGCTGAATATTTTGCACCATAAGTGTAAAAATATTTGATATAACGGCATATGAACATCAGTTTTGAATGTATAAAAAATTGTCGATAAAATATTTTGCCGGCTTGCCTGCATATATGAAACAAGTTCATCATACGATAAACCGCCGGTTTTATCTAAATATAAAAATCTGAAAAGTATTCCTATAATGAGAACTATAATAAAAAGCCAGATATTTTTATTTTTCACGAATCATTAATCCCTCTAATAAAAAGCGGAAGACGGGAGTCGAACCCGCGACGTCAACCTTGGGAAGGTTGCATTCTACCACTGAATTACTTCCGCATCTGTCTTTATTTTATTACAAAAAAATTTTTATACAAATTCTTAATATATCTATATTTTTTATCAATATGATAAACATATATACCAAATTGAGGATACTTATAAATTTTTTTTAATTCGCTCTTTAGGTGTCATTTTTTTTCTTAAAGCTTTTGCATAATGTGTAAGATTTTTTTATGACTATACATAAATTTCTCAACCGCTCACGCGCTCCCACTCAATTAAAGAGGCAAGGTTTATTAATTTTATATCGTCCAAAACTATTGTACCGAAACACAAGCAGAAATTGCATCTATAAGACGTTTTACAGGTACTATTTCAATACGTTTATCATCAATTTTATTAGCGTAAGGTACAATCGCTTTTTTAAAACCTGTCATTACTGCTTCATTAAGGCGTTTGTCAATATTATTTACTGGATGAATTTCTCCTGAAAGACCGATTTCGCCAATTATTACAGTCTGCGGATCAACCACAACATCACGTGCACATGTTGCAACAGCAAGTGCAATTCCTAAATCTGCAGAAGGTTCATAAACATCAATCCCTCCCATTACATTCACATAAACATCCTGTTTAGAAAGATTAAGGCCTACTCGTTTTTCAAGTACTGCGAGAATTTGCAGAACCCTGCTTGTATCAACACCATTTGTAACTCGTCTGGGTGTCGGGTAAGGAGTTGTACCTACAAGTGCCTGAATTTCAACAAGTAAAGGACGTGTTCCCTCATTTGTTACAACAATAGCGCTTCCCGGAACAGAAACCTGCGAACGTTCATTCAAGAAAAGCTCATTAGGATTTGTAACACATTTAAGTCCGTCTGTTCCCATTTCAAAAATTCCGACTTCCGATGTATTTCCAAAACGGTTTTTCATAGACCTAAGCATTCTGTATGATTTATATTTATCGCCTTCAAAATAAATAACCGTATCCACCATGTGCTCTAAAACTTTAGGCCCTGCAATATTGCCATCCTTTGTTACATGACCGATTACAATAATTGTTATATTTTTTGATTTTGCTATGTGCATTAAAAGATTTGTGCATTCCCTGATTTGTGAAACACTACCTGCAGAGCTTGCGACATTTTGAGAATAAATAGCCTGGATACTGTCAATTACAACAACATCAGGCATCAAATCCTCAATCTGGGATTTTATATTTTCCATAAATGTCTGGGGATAAATATATAAATTATCTGCATCTATTGAAAGCCTTTGCGCGCGGAGTTTCAGCTGACTCGCACTTTCTTCTGCTGAAACATACAAAACTTTCTTGTTACTTTTGCATAGCTCGCCGCTTGTCTGCAAAAGAATTGTTGACTTGCCTATCCCGGGATCGCCGGCAATTAAAACAAGTGAGCCTTGAACAAGGCCGCCACCTAAAATTCTGTCAAACTCCGAAATATTTGTTGAAACCCTGACTTCTTCACCTATGTGAATATCTTTTAAAAGTTCAGGTTTTTCTTTATTTATAAATTCATCATGGGGGGAATTCAACACTGATTTTGTACTAAACTGCATCTCTTCAACAAGAGTTCCCCACGCGCCGCATTCAGGACATTTTCCCAAATAACCTGCCGTTTCATACCCGCATTCTGTACAGACCCATTTTGATTTTACCTTTGCCATAGATAAATTATACAATAAAAATACATTATTAAATAGCACTGTAGAAATATCGCAAGCCTATTTATCTAAAAAAAAATAACATCCGTAACCGGATGCCATTTCTTATAAATTTTGATGAGTTATTAATTATTTTCCATCTCATCCATAGCTTGAAGCTGTTTTTTTTTGTAATTATGGATTACCGCATCTACAAGAAGCTCATAAGATTTCATTTTTTCAATATTCGGAAATTCTTCTTTGAGCTGTTCTCTGACCATTGCTTCCAGCTTTCTTTCGTCAGAACTTGATTTTAATTCGTCAACTCCGCTTATCATACTGATATAATCAGCCGATTTCTTATTTGTATTAAGATTCATGAAATTCAGCCAGCGTAATTTCGGGCTGATCTGTTTTCCCAATGTTTTTACTATTTTTAGATTTTTTAATCTGTCGAGCATAAGTTGACTCCTGCCATTTATTGTTAAATTTTTAAATTAACCTTCTTTGTACTATTTTAAAGTATCCTGAAAAAAATAATTTACTTTTTTACATAGATTGTTTACAAATCTTTATAATTTGCTAAAGTCAGCGATATAATTATATTTTTTCTTCAACAATGTCAAAAGAGCTAGCCTGTTTTCCTTAACATTTTCATCCTTATCCATGACAAGAACATCATTAAAGAATTTTTCAACAGACGGGTTAATTTCTTCAAGCTGTTTCAAATATGCATCATAATCCAAATCATTTGACACTGTTTCGATTTGATTAAACAGCATGGCTTCTGCAGGCTCTTTGAAAAGAGTTTTGTTAACAGATTTTTTAGAATCCTCTTTCAAAATTCTCAAAACTCTGTTTGCACTTTCAAGAACCGCAGGCGACTTGAGCTTAGAAACAACCTCAACACGCTTGATATAATCTGTCAAATCCGTTAAAGGATTTTTATTTGAAGCACAGGCTTCCAGTACATTTTTTGAATACCTGTCAGAAAGATAAATTATCAATCTCTGAATAAAAAATTCATAAATTTCATCGGTAACTTTTCCTGATACTCTGTTTACACAGGAACCAGCAGCCTTTTTGAATTTATCAGCGAGAC
This sequence comes from Candidatus Gastranaerophilales bacterium, assembly GCA_944326615.1. Taxonomy (GTDB): domain Bacteria; phylum Cyanobacteriota; class Vampirovibrionia; order Gastranaerophilales; family Gastranaerophilaceae; genus Stercorousia. The sequence goes on from CALVEO010000059.1 coordinate 5,303, forward strand.
TTTCGCCTTCTGTTGATACCGGAAGCAGAAGAAGTGCCGAATTTATGAGCATTGTTAAATCTATTTTCATATCATTTGCAAGAATAGTTCTTATAATACCGAGAGCTGCGCGGCGTACGCCAAGAGGATCTGATGAACCAGTCGGCTTTTTACCTTCTGCAAACACAGCGCAGATATTATCAATTTTATCAGCTATTCCGACAATCTGTCCTTCAAAAGTTTTTGCAATATCACCATCAGCGTTAAGCGGGAAATAATGTTCTTTTATACCTTCACAAACACTCTCAGGCTCTTTTGAAACTCTGGCATAATCAGCCCCGATAAATCCCTGAAGTTCTGTAAATTCAAATACAAGCTTTGTTGCAAGATCTGCCTTTGCAAGCATTGCAGTTCTTTCAACAGCTTTGTTATCTCCTGCCATAAGTTTAGACAGTGCGACAAGTCTGAGCGCTTTGTCATACATAGTTCCCATGCCTTTTTGGAAGGTAATTCCTTTCAAATCTTCAATATAATCAGCAAACGGTCTTGCTGTATCTTCATTAAAGAAAAATACGGCATCATCAAGACGGGCTTTTATTACTCTTACATTTCCGGCCTTGATGTTTTCAAACTCATCACCTAAATAATTTGTCATGGTAATAAATTTATTTATAAGTTTACCGTCTTTATACAGAGCAAAATATCTTTGATGAACTGCCATAACTGTAACAACAAGTTCTTCCGGAAGCTTAAGATATTCTTCAGAAAATTCGCAGACAGCAGGAACCGGATATTCTGTAATAAATGTAACTTCTTCCAATAAATCATCTGTATAATAAGGTTCTGCACCGAGTTTTTCTGCTTCTTCTTTTGCTTTATCAATAATTCGCTGTTTTCTTTCTTCCTGATCTACGATTACACAGCAGTTACGCATAATTTCAACATAATCGTCAGGATTATTGATGTATACATTTTGTTGTGCAAATCTGTGTCCGCGTGTAACATTTGAACTTTCTTTATCAATAATTTTAATCTTAACTTCATCTTTATCAAGTATTGAAACAATCCATCTTATAGGGCGGGAAAATTTTTCATCATTATCTCCCCATCTCATAAAATGAGAGCCTTGAAGCTTCAAGACAATAGAAGGAACATTATCTCTCAAAAGATCGACAATAGATTTGCCTTTAACAATAATTTTTGCATGAAGGTAATCATCTTCTATATACAAATCATCAGCAGAAATTCCGTTTTTCTTACAAAAACCTTCGCCGGCTTTTGTCAAATTTCCCTCATCATCATAAGCTACTTTTTTTATCGGACCTTTAATAATTTTTACTTCATCCTTACTTTCTTTTTCAAGTCCTGAAACAATAACGGCCAGACGTCTCGGGGTAGCATAAACTTTAACATCTTCAAACTCTATCTTATTGGTATTCAAAAAATTTTCAAAACCTGTTTTCAGCTGCTGAATTGCAGAAGGTATAAATTTATATGGTAATTCTTCACATCCGACTTCTAATAAATATTTACTCATACTCTAATCCTTTTATATGCATTCTTAATAAAATTATAGCGTCTAAAGCCTGAATGTAAAGAATTTATTTAGAGTTTTTTAAATCTTCCAATGCCAGCTCAAAATCTTCTGAATAATACTGCAAGTCTTCTAAATCAGATTTTTGATAAGTATCGTTATCCATTTTTTCGTAAATTCCGGCTCTTTCATACATTTTATCTCTTGCACTATCAACAATTGCACTAATATCTGCGCCGGTAGAGGATAATTCATAAAGTTTTTTAGCAAAATCTTCTCTGTCAAAATTTTTATTAATATTCTTATTTTTCAGATAGTGGTTTAAAATATCCAGACATCCTTTCTCATCAGGCTTTTTAATCTCAATAAGCTCTCCAAGACGCCCTTTTCTTTTAATTGCTTTATCAATCATATCAGGTCTGTTTGTAGTTGCAATAATTACAACGCGTGAATGCTGTTTTTCAAGGTTGTCAATAAGAGTTAAAAGCTGTGCTGTAACGCCGTTTTTCCCGACATAATTTGAACCTTCTCTTCTCTGAGGAACAATAGTATCGAGTTCATCAATAAATAATATCGAAGGCTGGTTATCAACAAGTTCTTTAAACGTATTTCTCCACAATTTTTCAGTTTCACCGAAACTTGAGCGTTCAAATTCTTGTGAATCGACTTTTATAAAATGTATATCTTGATTTTGGCGTTTTTTTGCTTCTCCAATTACTGCAAGTGCCAAAAGAGTTTTGCCTGTTCCAGGTTCTCCAAAAAATATTGTTCCTTTGTTTGTAAGTCCGGGGAATGCTTCAGGATACAAAAGCGGAAAAAGAATTTTCTTTTTAACAATCTCAATAGTATTATCCATGCCTGCAACATCATCAAAAGTTCTCGCAGGAATATTAGAAACACTGTTTTTATTATTGCCATTAATCTTTTCTTTTAATTTGTTTACTAAATCTCCGCTGTTTATATCTGTAGAAGAATTCACAGAAGATAATCCGGATTCGGTTTTTACATATTGTCCGTTACTAAAAAATTCCTGTATAGGAAACTTGGCATCATAAAATATATTATTTGATTCTTTTGCTGTTTTTATAAATTTTATTTTAACCTTATTTTCTGTTTCAATCATATCGCCATATTTAGCAGTATTTTTATAAGTGGTAAAGTCATGTTTTGATGCTGACAAATTTCTTGCAAGCCCGTACAGTTTAAAAGAATCCTTCTTTTTATCTGAAGATATAATTAGAGGGTCATTAGTATTTTCCTTAATAATATAGACATTATGAATATCTTTAGGGGCATCAATATAAGACGCTTCATCTGTTAATTTTCGTTGTACAAAACCTTTGAAAAAGAAACTTTCCGGATCTCCAATTACAATAATATTATTTTTATCAACCCTGTGCAGAACATCAGCAAGCTTGCATGACAAAATAAGTTCATGCGCATTTAATTGTGACAAATCTTTTGTACTAATATTATTTTCAGGCTTAAAAGGTTCACTTTGTTCTAATTCAGGATTCTTTGTATCTGTGTTTTTTTCTTCTTTAATAAACTGATCCTGCTGCAGCTCTTTTTTCTTGCCGAACCAACCGCTAAAAGACACAGCATTACTAAAATAGCACCGGCTATTATTTATTGAATAATTATAAAGATTATTTAAAGTTTGAACTTTCACGTTTTATATTAAAACCGAAAAGAATCTTTTTTGCCAGAATTATTTTTGTAATAAAAGTCTCATATATTTCATAAATAACTGCCATTTGGCAAAATGAATTTTATCTTCTGCCGTACGTTACTTGCCAATGCATATTGAGATTTTGAAAAGTTTGGCAAAATAATCATTATTTAATCGACACAGCTTCAGACCAGTATTTAATTATTGGATAAATAAAGAATTCAATAATTCTTCTTTTACCTGTTTTGATTTCTGCAGATAATCCCATTCCTGTAGAAATCGGCTGTTCTTTACCGTCAACCATTAAAGATTTTGTTACTGGAGTTATGAATACATCGTATGGCGTTTATGTAATCGCGCTTGATGATGCTTTATATGTAAAAAGACTGCAAATCTTGCCGGGCAAAAAATTAAAAGTTAAAAGCGATAATTTAAACTATGATCCATTTGAAGTTTCACTTGAAACCGATAATTTCCACATTGTTGGTAAAGTTATTTGGGCAGGCGGGTTATTGGAATGCATTAAATAAATTTTTATCATTGCAATAAATGAGGTTTAAAAAATGACTTGTACTGGTAATGAAAAATTTGTGAGTAATGGAAAAGAATTAGATATAACAGTTCTTGATTTTTGGAGATTCTCTTATTCTGATTTAAATTCAGATCCTAGAGATTATTTAGCAGAATTCCTTGTATCTAAAGCTCTTGGAATTAATATTCCATACAACAAAGAAGCTTGGACATTATTTGATATTTTATACAATAATACAAGAATTGAAGTTAAGTGCACCGGGTACTATCAAACTTGGAGAACTGATGGAAAAGTTTGTGGTAACAGATGTTTTTCTATTAAACCTGCTCATGACAATGTAAAAAATACATTCGAGCGACAAAATGATATTTATGTTTTTTGCCTGTTGCTTGGTAACACAAGAGAAGAAGCAAATCCCTTAAATTTAAATAATTGGGAATTTTATATCGTGCCAACTTCTGTAATAAATGAAAAATGCAAAGATGGTAAAAGCATTGGTTTAAATAGAATTAAAAAATTAGGCTATAATGCCTTATCTTATAGTGATATAAAAAATGAAATAGATGCAATTATTCAAAAAAAGAATTAATTATTAAAAAAATATAGTATTATTTGCTAACATTTAGTTTAATAATTTTCCCACTAAAAAAGTTCCATAATAATAAATTATGAAACTAATTGCTAAC
>CALVEO010000060.1 GCA_944326615.1 Candidatus Gastranaerophilales bacterium
CTTTGACTTGTCCCTCGCACCTTTTTTGCTTTATAAACTTTCCTTTCTTTTCACCGTAGCTTACAACTGCTTTCGAGACACTCTTTATTTATCTTTTATTAACTTGTTTTATTTTAGTATTACCACTCTATTTAGTCAATTCTCTCAGGTAAAACCACATAAAACTTCATTAACCCATCTTATGAATTATCCATCACACCTGTAAGCACCTGGAAATTTCCATGCATTTTTACATTGTTATAACTATATTATTATAACATCTATTACAAAATTTTGATATTTTCTTAGCATTTTGTAACTATTTCTTGATATTCTTGAAATAATTTTTAAAATATATTATAATTATACAATGAAAGAGGATAATAATGGTAAGTAACAGAATAACTGAAGGCGTTGGTAAAAAAATTGTAGAAGCCTTAAAACAACAATCAGATATTGAGATTAAAAATGTAGTTGATAATTCTGCTCAAACTGCTCCGGAACCTGTAGTGGAAAATGAGCCTGAAATAGAATTTACAAATAATACTGATGAAGACATGTCTTCTGATATTTCTTTTAATGATGAGCCAATTGTGCAACAAGAACCTATTGTTGAAACAAATGACTATATTCCGCATAAATTCACCATGCCGAATACCATGGCGAATACTATGTCATTTAATCAGCCTGCGCAAACACAAACTGTTATTGAAAAAGATAATTTTGCAAGTGATTTGGAAGGATTTGAAATTCCGACCAATATTGCAGTTCTTAAACAATTGATAAATCAGCTGCCTGCCGGAGTTTCTAAACAAACAGGAGCCTTAATTATTAAACAGACAATGGAAGCTCTAGGTATTTCTATGAAAAGCGTTTTACAAGAGGCACAGCAGGTACAGGAATCTTTAAATAATTCCGCAAGAGAATGCCAGGCATCTATTATGGAATATAAAAAACAAATCAGTGTTCTTGAAAAACAGGCACAAAAATTCCAAAGACAATATTCTGCCTTGAATGATATTATAAGCTTATTTATACAAACAAGTATCTAATAAAAAAATCGGTTAATTAAACCGATTTTTTTATTTTTATCTATATGTAAATGAACTTTGAATATTTTTATCAATCATACCGAGACAGGACTGATATTCTGCATCAATCATCTTCAACCTTGACTGATACTGCAGCATCTGCATATCAAGTTTTTGTTCTAATACCTTCAATTTTGCCTGTCTTTGCTGAAGTAACTTTGTTGTTGGAGATTCGGGATCATAATCATTTCCAACCTGCATCAAATCGCTTACTGATTGCGACAAAGTCATTTTGCTCTGTGTTATCAGCTGAATTTTATATTCTAAATCCAGCCTTTGCTGTTGAAGATACAATAATCTGATTTGTGAGGTAACTAATCCCATTTTTACTTCCTTCTACCTTGTTTCGTTGAGGTGATTGCCTCTCAGAAACGTATGCTGATTATTTTCTGCTATCAGCTGTTCCATTTTTTGAAACTGATGACGGTGATAATTTAATCTGTATTGAGCCATCTTTCGTTTCTTATTCATTGTCAAAAACTCTTTTATTCCTTCAACAAATGAGTTTGACATTGATTTTATAGGATTCTTCCTTATCAGAAAGTTTTTTGAATATATCAAGAAATCTACAAGTCTTTTTATATTCATTTCTAAAGTATCACGAAGCATTTTTCTCCTTACACTTTAGACCTACATGTATATTAAAACAATTTGCGCACAAATATTGCCATGATTGGAAATATTTGCTTAACATGTCTTAATCTTTCAGTCTAAATAATTTTTCACACTGATTATAACGGTAAAAACGTTACCGTACTTTAACAAAAACAAAAAATTTTTAAAAAAAATTTACAAGTTCTGAATAGATTTGCTGTCGCCTTCAATAGATTCTTTCAGCATTTTTTTAACGACATCTCCCTGAGTATCAAGCATTTTACATACAGTTTCAATGTTGCGGACTTTATTTGAAAGAATAGTATCAGCATTTGCAGTAATATTACCTGAAACATTCTGGTAAGCTGCAAGAGCGGCAGAAGATGTACCCTGCATCAAATTGCCCATAACAATGGCAGGTAAACCGTATTCACCCAAATATGGTGCTGCAGCCTGCATAATGCCGCCCCATCCCGAAATTACACCCGCGACAGGAAGTACCAAATTTTTCATAGAAAAACCGTAGCCGTTTGCAGCTCCGAGACCGTATGCAGCAGCACTTGCAACATCGGCAATTCCTCCTACTCCTGAGGCATAACCGGTTGCAACACCGGTATCAGTTCCCCATCCGCTTACAATTGATGATGCACCGCCTGTTGCATAACCGTCAAGCCCCCAGGATATAGGTGCAGCACCTGAAGGAAAACCTGAATAATTATATAAAGAATCTATACCATAAGATGATCCGCCATTGAATGATGAAGCATAAGAAGTCCCGGGAACATCCATTGACTGAGATGCGCCAAATACTGTTGCAAATGAGGATGGAGCAAGAAGACTTGCTATATTATATAAAAAACCTCCTGTTGCGCCAAACCCAGATCCAAGCCCGTTACCAGAAACCGTTAAATCTCTAAGTTGATCATAAGTTTCCCAAAGCTGTGCCTTTGCATCTCCGCTTGCGGAACTGAATTTATTTGCTATTACAAGATAACTGTCATTTTTGTATGCCATAAAAACCTCTTATATTACTCAAATGTCTTGAACGTTGATTCAATATTCTTATCAATAACTTTTTTAACAGCTTCCATTTCTGTCTGCAAAGCTTCCTGTTCAGTATCAAGCTGTCTTAAACGCAATTCTAGAGTCCTGTCCTGTTCCTGTATTTTTTCAGTTTTTGCGTTAATATCTGCAATTTTCTTTTCATAAACCTGCATATCGTAATTATACTGGTTCATTGCATCATTGTAAGCGTTTTCATCAGTTATTGTTTCTGTTTTCAGTGCAAATGTTACGGATGAATCTTCATACCTGATTGACTGCGGGCGGCCTGACTCATCTAAATCAACAAAAGCTCTCTGGGTTCTCTCTATTTTGGTCTCAATATTTTCAGCATAATAAGTTGTAAGCTTATTTTGTAATTCAGTCGGTTTGGTTGCATCAGGAGCAGAAATTGCAGCTGCTGTCAAATCCTCCAGACTTGCGTAGTATCTTCTGCCTTGATATTCCCAGGTATAAATATTATCAGATGTTGCAAAATTTTCTGTCGGGAATTGCTCACAAATTTCTTCATAAGCAGCTTTTTGATCCGGATCTGTTGCATCATAAGCTGATACTTTACAGTTGCCTACATAAGTTGGAACACCTGACTGTACAGTATAATTTACTGCATCAGCAGTGCCTTCAACAGCCTTTTGCAAACTATCGCGTGTTGTAAATTTCATAGAACCGTCGGTGTCTGTATAAACCATAACATTCTCAGCACCAGCCTTTGCAAGCTCCGGAAAATCTGTACAAATTTTTTCATAATTTGTTCTCTGTTCTTCTATCAGAGGATCATATTGATTTACAGGAACTCCGTTTATGCTGTATGTACCATTTGCATCATCATAAGTAACAGTTGTTCTGTCTATTGCACCTTCAGCACCAGCCGTATCAATTACAACCTGCGGATTAGCAAGTTTTGTCTGTACTCCTGTAAAAACATCTGAATAATGGTAGTGGGTAATCAGGTAATTGTAATTAGGGTCATCGGTAATCTCTGTCATATCAGTAATTGTTTCGGCTGTTGTACCATCCTGATATGAATATTGCAGAGTTGTATAATCCTGTGTGCTTGGTGCTGTGGGAACTTCAAGTGCCAAAAGTTCATTAAAGGTGTTTGCACTCTGATTTGCAAGCGCTGTACGAGCCTGGTTTATCTGCTGTCCTTCATATTCTACATTTGTCTTTCTTGCTGTCAAACCTAAATATCTTGCCTGTGAAGCTGCCATACCCATAGCACTGCTCTCCTTATAAAATTACTACCATACATTGTTATTTATAATAATGTATTTTCAAAAGTCAACATTACTATAAAAATTATACGGTACTAATCAAAAAATTTATACACAAACTTCCTGAAAATCATATTTTTAGAGGAGACAAATTTCAAAATTCATATAAAAAAAGCAGTGCAAAAAAACACTGCTTTAAGATATATATATTATTAAGGAGCTATTCTTCTTCCACCTCTTTACTGTCGACCTTAGAAGGCTCAACAGTAAGAGCAATACGTTTGTCAGTCGGATTAAATTTCAAAATATATGTATCGACTTTATCACCGACCTGCAAAATACATTCTTTCTGATTTTGCAATTCAACAACTTCTGCATGAGGCAGCAATGCTTCCACACCGGGGAACACTTCTACAAATGCACCGAAATGTTTAATTCTTGTTATTGTTCCTTCAACCTTATCGCCTTCTTTGATTTGTTTTTCGGCTTCCAGCCATGGGTCAGGTTCAAGATTTTTTAAACTCAGTGATACCCGCTGTTTATCATGGTCAACAGCAATAACTTCAACATCAATTTTATCACCTACACTCAAAATATCAGTCGGATGATCAATCCAGCGCCAAGATAATTGAGAAAGCGGCAACAAACCGTCGATTCCGCCAAGGTCAATAAATGCACCAAAATCGGTAATTCTAACAACATCACCTTTCACAATTTGACCGGGTTCAATCTGTGAGAATACATTTTTTCGTGCTTCAACGGCACTATCATCATAAACTTTTTTATTTGATAAAATGAAATTATTTTGCTGCGGATCTAGCGTCAAAATTTTCACTTCTATTTTTCCGCCTACTTCAAGTTCAGTTTCCTTTACTCTTAATTGAGAAGATGGTATAAAGCCTCTTACTCCTGAAATTTCTACAAGAACACCGCCTTTAACTATACCTGCGATTGTTCCGAGAATTGTTTCATCAGCTTCTTTAGCTTTTTCCAGTTCTTTCCAAGCATAAGCAAGATCTACTTTTTTTCTTGAGAGAAGAAATTTGCCGTCTTCATCTTCTTCTTTGATTATAAGGAATTCATATTCCTGACCTTTTTTATATTTTTCTTCAATATTTTCATCTTTATCAACTGCTTCGCGTGTCGGAACAACTGCAATTGTTTTTGCGCCGATATCAACCATAACCCCCTGGCTGTCATATCCGCAGACAATACCTTTCACAAGATCACCTTTTTGAAACTTGTAATCATACTGCTTCAATAATTCTTCAAAATCTAACTCACTTGATGTCATTTTTACTCCATTGTCTAAGACATTATCTAATAAACTGCTAATATAATAGCAGAGCTATGTCAATTTGTAAAGGTTTTGTAAAGTTAGTTAACACTACTTAAAGAAACAAAACATCATCAGGGTTAACTGCACTCTTTTTTAATTTATCTAAAAGTGCTCCAAACTGTTCCTGTAAATAGTCAATATTACCTCTTATTCCTTGACCGCCTTCAACTTTGCCATTTTTCATTATAAAACAATCTACAGCCTGATCATTCCAGAGAACTTTTGCGGTTGATTTATCTTTCAATGGAATATTAATAAGACGCATTTTATTTTTTGCAGCATAATCAGCTACAGTAAATGTTGTTTTTTGTATTGACATAATACGCACACTTCCTTTCTTTATTCATAATTTAATAAAAAAAGTAAATATAAATTTTTGCTGTTTCAAGAATATTTTTTTTTATTTTTTACAAAACTTTAAGATTTCAAGGATAAAATTAAATCATTAATTACTTTTTCCTGAATTTCAATTTCATCAACTCTTGCTTTTGTCTGTTCAATAAGCTCTTTCGGGGCATTAGCCACAAATTTTGGATTATTAATTCTGCCAAGCATTGATTTCTTTTCTGCAGTAAGTTTATCCAATTTCTTTTGCTGGCGTGCGATTTCAGCCTCCAGATCGATTAAATCAGCAAGAGGAAGAATTATTTTTGAAGCTGAAACAACTGCCGTCGCACTTTTTGGCGGAACAGGCGCATTCATCTCAGCATAAGAAATGTTTTCGACTCTTGCAAGACGCTGAATATAAGATTCTATAGCTTCAAATACAGGTTTTTCAGATTTTTCTGCCCTGATTTCAATATCACATTTTACTGACGGTGAAATATTGAAACTCTGGCGCACATTTCTTAAAGAAGTAATTGTTTCAAACACAAGTTCCATTTCCTGAGCTTCCTGCGGGAATTCCAAATCTTGTTTAAATACAGGGAATTCTGCCACGATAAGAGCCCTGGCTGCTTGGTTGCTCGCGTTTAACGGGTCTGCACAGCCTTGCAGTTCTACAAGTTTGTTCGCCCTCAGCTCGCAATCCGCTTTCGGGATTAACTGCCATACGCGCTCTGTAATATGCGGCATTATTGGATGAAGCATTCTCAATGACATATCAAGAACATATCTTAAAACTCTTTGGGTATTAGCTTTTAAATTATTGTCCTGTAATTGGATTTTAGCGATTTCAACATACCAGTCACAGTATGAATTCCAGAAGAAATCATATAGCACATGCGCAACTTCGCCTATTCTGAAATCTTTAATATTATCATTAACTTCTTTTGCTGTTTTATTCAGTTTATCCAAAATCCACTTATCGGCAATAGTAAGATTGTCAAAGTCAATATCTTTATTATCGACTCCGTCAAGGTTCATCAAGACAAATCTTGAAGCATTCCAGATTTTATTTGCAAAATTCCTTCCGTACTCAAATCTTTCTTCACTCATCTTGATATCCTGACCGCCATACGTGCATAAAGATGTCATTGTAAATCTCAATGCATCACAACCGTATTTGTCAATAATTTTAACAGGATCAATTGTGTTACCTTTAGATTTAGACATTTTCTGGCCTTTTTCATCACGTATAAGCCCATGGATATATACTGTTGAAAAAGGAGCTTTACCTGTAAATTCCAATCCCATGGTAATCATTCTTGCAACCCAGAAGAATATAATATCAAAACCTGTTACAAGAGTTGTAGTAGGGTAGAATTTCTTGAAATCTTCGCTTTCGGTGTTGGGCCAGCCCATAGTAGAAAAAGGCCATAAACCTGAAGAAAACCAAGTATCAAGGACATCAGAATCCTGTGTATAATGTTCGGGATCAGGATTTTCTTTTGCAACTACCATTTCACCGGTTTCATTGTGGTAATAAGCAGGAATTTGATGCCCCCACCACAATTGTCTTGAAATACACCAGTCACGAATATTTTCCATCCAGCCAAGATAATTCTTTTCCCAGCGGTCAGGAACAAACTTTATTCTTCCGTCTTTAACAGCCGCTATAGCTTCTTTTGCAAGCGGAGCCATTTTTACAAACCATTGTTCTGACAATAAAGGTTCAATTGTTGTTCCGCAGCGCTGACATTTGCCGACATTGTGCTCATGGTCACGTGTTCTCAACAAGAAATTGTTATAAGAAAGCATTCCAACTATTTTTTCTCTTGCTTCATATCTGTCAAGTCCATGCAATTCTTGGGGGACTTCACCGCAAGCTTTCATTGTTCCATCATTATTGATAACCCATATTGGTTTCAAATTGTGGCGTTTTCCGACTTCAAAGTCGTTGGGGTCATGTGCAGGAGTAATTTTAACGGCTCCGGTACCAAAATTTTTGTCAACATATTCATCGGCAATAATAGGAATTTCTCTGCCTGAAAGCGGAATTATTACCGTTTTACCGACCAATTCTGAATATTTGTGATCTGACGGGTGAACAGCAATTGCTACATCGCCAAAAATTGTTTCTGGTCTTGTTGTGGCGACGATTATTGCACCTGATTCACCTTTCAAAGGATATGAAATTTCCCACATGTGTCCCTGCTCTGTTGCGTATTCAGTTTCAACATCAGAAATTGCGCTGTTGCATCTTGGGCACCAGTTAACTATATATTTGCCTTTATATATAAGTCCTTTTTCATAAAGTCTAACAAAGACTTCTTTAACAGCCTCTGAACATCCTTTGTCAAAAGTAAAACGTTCTCTTGAACGGTCAAAAGAGGCTCCTAATCGTTTACATTGATCTAAAATTGCGGATTTATGCTCGTTTGCCCATTTCCAGGTTTCTTCTAAGAATTTTTCGCGACCAAGATCATAGCGTGAAAGACCTTTTTCTCTCAAATTCTTTTCAACAACATTCTGGGTTGCAATTCCGGCATGATCGGTTCCGGGAAGCCAGAGAGTCTCAAATCCCGACATTCTGTGATAACGGATTAGAATATCCTGCAAAGTTTCATCCAGCGCATGCCCCATATGAAGAACACCCGTAACGTTTGGCGGGGGAATAACTATTGAGTAAGGCGGTTTTTTGCTTTTTGCATCAGCCTTAAAATATTCTCCGTCTTCCCAGAATTTGTAAATTTTTTCTTCTGTTTCTTTCGGGTCGTAAACTGTGGGTAAATCTTCAATCTTGGTAGCTGTCATATAAAAATCCTTCTTATTTTTTTGTATAGTTAAAAAATAGCACAAAAATAAGAAAAAATAAATTTACTCGCTTAACATTTGTTTTGTAGATTTACCTCCTTTTTCGATCAAGCTTACTAAATAAGCCGGAATTAAGTTTAAAGAGCCACCTTTTTCTGCTGCAACAGAAAAAGCAAAGATATCATATCCCCATTTGTTTGGTCCTCTTTTCCCATTCACATCTATTGCAAAAATTCTCATTCCGGACCATCCGCTCATAAGCAGAATTATTCCATCGGAAAGTACATAAACTTTTCTATTATTTGCAATCTGGCTTTTTCTCCACCATGCTGTACCTGCTGTTGCCTTATTTACATCTTCATCTGACAAACTGTCATCCTCTGCTTTTTTAATTGTATCAACTCCGTTATATTCCGGGATACATCCTTGTGCTAGCGCCTTATTCTCACAAACTTTTATGATTTTAACAGTTTTTTCAAATTCGCTGTTAAACCTTTCACATTCTGACGAATCCCCGTAGAGATCATTTCCTTTATTTTCCCAATTTGTACAATTACCGTCATCACCGTATTCAAGACAATTATTGCCTCCCCTAAATTCCGGCCATACATAACACCCTAAAGGATAACCGTTATTAGCTTCAACCTGCCTTATTGCCTGCGAAACAAGTGAATAAGCATGTTTGAACTGATTTTTTAATACCATTTTTTGATAATTTGCTATTAAAGCTGGCATAGTCATTGCAGCCACCACGCCAATAATTCCTAAGGTAATCAAAACCTCCGCCAGAGTGAAAGCGGCTCGACG
>CALVEO010000061.1 GCA_944326615.1 Candidatus Gastranaerophilales bacterium
AGAGGTCAGGAAGGCAGGCTATAATTTATATGATAATACTTTCAGGTTTAAATTTAAAAGAAATCGAAAAAATAACAGATGAATTGAAAGCGTCAAAGTTCAGAGCACGCCAAATTCACAACTGGATTTATCTAAAATCGGTTAAAAGTATTGATGAAATGACAGATTTATCCGTAAAATTCAGGGAAGAATTAAAAAAAATCGCACAAGTTACTGACACAAAAATAAAAATTAAGCAGGAAAGCGCTGACGGAACTTTAAAATATCTTCTTGAATACCCTGACGGCGAATGCGTTGAAACTGTTCTTATGCGTTTTGATAATCGCGCAAATTTAACAGCATGTGTAAGTTCGCAGGTCGGCTGTGCCGTCAACTGCTCATTTTGCGCAACAGGTAAGAGGGGATTTATCAGAAATCTTACGTATAAAGAAATAATTGAGCAGGTATTAACTATTCAGCGTGACACAGGTTTAAAAGTTACAAATGTCGTCTTTATGGGACAGGGTGAACCGCTTTTGAACCTCGATAATGTTTTAAAAGCAATGGAAATTTTTAATGAAAACTTTCAAATAGCTGCAAGGCGTTTAACAGTTTCTACATCGGGAATAATTCCGGGGATTGAAAGGCTTGCCAGAGAAGATATGCAGTCAACCCTTGCGATTTCTCTCCATGCCCCTAATCATGAGATCCGAAAAAAATTAATGCAGATTGAAAATAAATATCCTATGCCTGAGCTTAAAAAAGCATTAAAAAATTACATTGAAAAAACTGGCAGACGTATTACTATAGAATATCTTTTAATAAAAGATTTGAACGATACGCTTCAAAGCGCAAAAGAGCTTGTTAAATATCTCCACGATTTGAAATGCAATATAAATCTGATACCTTATAATCCTACAGAGAAAAATGATTATCAAAAACCATCAGGGAATTCGATAATGCGTTTTAAATCTCTTCTGGAGCAATCAGGCAAAAAAGTTACTGTAAGGCTTGAACGCGGAGCAGATATTGATGCTGCCTGCGGTCAGTTAAGAGGGAAAATTAACTAAAGTCTTATCGGATAATCTTTTGGAATTTTCCAGCCATTCATTTGAATTAACGCCGTACAATAAGCTCTTTCGTTACTGACATTTTCTTTACATCCAATGCTGCTATAGTTTCTGAGCATATCTTCTGTACCATCCCAATTATATTTGTATGGTTCTACTCCTTTTGCGTAATGATATTTATTTGCGGTTGTATTAGATGTAGGCGAAAAGAAAAATGTAAAGTATTTTCTGCCCGAAGCTTCCATATCGTTTTTAATCAATCCTGTTTCATCATCACGTTGATAGCCATTAAAATCTTTACCATTAGGCCAAAAATGAATAGCATCCGATGAAAATGATGCGACACTGCCGTCAGGGAAATATACTATAACACCGCCATTAGCACCTTCTTCCATTTTTGTTGCAACAATATACGGTGCAAAATATTTATTAAAATATGCAGTGTTAACTATTGGTTTAGTTTTATCATCATTACCATCTTCATCTTTTTCGTATATCATTTCATACTTTTCCCAGAGCGTTTTATCACCATAGTCAACTTCAGCTCTTTGTACTGCCTGATTCATTGTACTGTAAAATTTTGCAAGTCTTGTTTCTATAACTGTTTTTCTGTGATTTGCCATTAACGTAGGGATAGTCAATGCAGCAACAAATCCGATAATACCTAAGGTTATCAACACCTCAGCCAACGTGAAGGCAGCGCGCCGAATTTTGTTGGAAGTGGCAACGTGCGTAGCACCTTCGGCGAGTGTAAAGGCAGCTTTTTTACGAAGTGAATAAGTAAATAAGTGAATAGGTGAATAAGTCGATTTCAGTAAGTTAAACAGGTCATCCTGAACTTGTTTCAGGGGCTTAAGAATGTCAGATTGACATCTGTGTTTCAGGAGCTTTTTACTTATTCCCTCTCCTATGGGCTGGGGTGAGGGCTGACTTTCACCCACCCCTTTACTTCCCCTCCTTTCAAGGGAGGGGATAAGGTTCATTATGTCATTGCAAGGTAGCGTGCCGCACCAATCAACACATGCTCCCTCCCTGATTAGGGAGGGCTGGGGTGGGTAACAATCAGAAGAACAGAGGAACAGATGGCAAGAAGGCAGGTCAATTACAGAAGCTATTTTTGTGCGTAGCACAGATAACAGCTTGACATCATGACATCCGATCATCCAGCGGCTATATAACTTATCTTCCTGGTTAGCCCCTCTCTCTAACCCTCTCCCCAAGGGGGCGAGGGAAATAAAAAATAAGCCTTTTAATAACTTAAACAGCCTACCCTCATATCTTCTCCTACCTTCTAAGCCGGCCTGACCTCTTACCTGCCGGACTTCCTGACCTCTGATAAATTCCTCTTCCAAGAGAGGAAAAATCTTTACGGTACGTCCTACTGCCTTACTGCCATAGTATCTTAGTATCCGAATAAAAACCTGCCATATAATGACACCATCTCCCAAAAAGGTGGGGGATTGAATATTAAGACCTGTCATCGCGCACATGTTGCGCGATCTTTTTATGACAAATCCAAGATTGCGCAATAAATGCGCAATGACATTACTGGAAACGCCGGCCTTCTTGACTTCCTGCCCTCTGTCAGCTAAAAATGCCCCCCCCCCGAAGTTACGGGAGTTTGTAAATTCTCATAATTTTTCATTCTATAACTCCTTCTTAATTTCCTGACAATATAATTATAAAACATTTTTTTTAATATTTCAACAATTTTAATTGAAATACTTTTTCCTAACTCTATCCTTAAAAGACGACTTTGCAAATTCTATTGCATCTATTTCAGAAAAATAAATTCCATCCAGCTCGATCTGCTCAGTTATTTTATACTGCTTTAATTGTTCCAAAACCTTATCATTATTGATAACCATTAATATTTTTATATGCTGCGATTTCAAACGTAAAATAATATCTTCAAGTGCAAATATTGCAGAAATATCTAATAAATCATCACTATCGTAAACAAGGATAAGGTAACGAGTACCCAGAAATTCATCAAACTGTGATATCAACTGTGTTGCAGATCCAAAGAAAAATGCCCCGCTTATGTGAACAACTCTTATCTTGTGTCTGTAATCCTTTTCCAAAACTTTTTCAAGTTTCATTATATCTTTGTCATAAACTTCTTTATTAACAAGTTTTGCCTTATCAGCCGCACGCTTTGCATACAAAAGCGCGGCAAGTGTAATTCCGGCGCCGACAGCAACTATAAGATTATAAAATACAGTGAGCAGAAATACCAAAATAAGAACGTATAAATCATCTTTTGGCGCAAGCTTTATAACATTTAAAAATTTGGTATCAATAATATCATAGCCTATTTTTATCAAAATTCCCGCAAGAACTGCAAGCGGAATTTCAGCAACAAATCCTGAAAACTTATAAATCAACAGCACGAGAACAAGAGCTGTTACAACAGCCGCAAATCTTGTAGATGCACCCGTTTTTATTGCGGCAACAGTTCTCATAGTAGCCGCAGAACCCGGTAAAGTTCCTGTTAAAGCACAGCAGATATTTCCTAACCCTTGAGCGGAAAGCAGCCTTTTAGGCGGAAGCTGAACTTTTGTAATAGAAGTACAAACAAGACCTGTTAACAAACTTTCTGATGAAAGAATTACAGCAAGAGTTATCGCATAATGGAAATATGTAATTAAATCATGCAAAGTAGTTTGAGGCATGCTGATTGCAGGCATAGAAACAGAAATTTCAGAAATTTTCGAAATATTCAAACCTGCCTTAATAGATATAAAAGTACATATAATAAGTGCTAAAATTTGTGAAGGTACATATTTATTCCATTTTTTAGGGAAACAGAACACAATCAGAAGTGTTAAAGCCCCTATTGCAAAAGCCTCTATATTCAAAGAAGAAATTGATTTAAAAACAGTTTCAAGGCTCTCTATCGTATTTGAACAAGGTTCAAGACCAAGAAGCGGATTTAACTGCATAATTATAATAATTACCCCTACTCCGTTCATAAAACCCGAAATAACCGGATAAGGTACATATTTAACCACTTCCGGCAGTTTTGTCAGCGACAGAATAATCTGCAAAATTCCGGCTAAAAATACAATAAAAATAACTGAGCTTAAATCTTTATTCAATGCATGCATAATTGATGCAACAACAATTGCAACAGGACCTGTAACACCAGAAATCATAGGAATTTTTGTTCCTAAAACTCCTGAGATAAATGTTAAAATTATTGCACCCCATATACCGGCGCTTGCACCAAAGCCTGTTGCAACACCAAATGCCAGAGCCTGAGGCAGAGTTATTATCGAAGCATTCAAACCGCCTAAAATATCACCGGCAAAAATCTGCAGTTTATTTTTTAAGTCCATGCAATTATTATAAATAATCTTTATGCTATAATCAACCTATGAAGTTGAGAGAAATTTATTCAACAGATAAAACAGTTATTTCTTTTGAAGTTTTCCCGCCTAAATCTGAAACTGAAAACCTATTAAAAGAAATAAAAATTCTTGTAAATCATAATCCTGCATTCATTTCTTTAACTTACGGGGCCGGAGGTAATGAAAATAAATCTTTCAGTCTGCTAAAAAATATTAAAAATACAGGGATTAATGTTATGCCGCATTTTACCTGCATTACAAGCACTAAAGAAAATATTGAAAAAGATATAAAAAAATTATCAAAACTCGGAACTGAAAATATTCTCGCACTGAGAGGGGATATTCCACAGGACAAATCTTTAATGAAACATGATTTCCACTATGCAAATGAACTTGTTAGTTTTATTAAAGAAAAAACCAATTTATCAGCAGGAGTGGCAGGCTACCCTGAAGGTCATATAGAAAGCCCCGATTTAAAAACAGATATTGAAAATTTGAAAAGAAAAGTAGATGCAGGAGCGGATGCAATTTTTACACAATTATTTTTTGAAAACGGACTTTTCTTTGACTATGTAAACCGCGTAAGAGATGCAGGAATAATGGTTCCTGTTATTGCAGGGATAATGCCTGTAATAAGCGAAAAACAGGTAAACAAAATGACTTCAATGGCAAATATATCTGTTCCGAAAAAATTAAAAGAAGCTCTTGAAAAATATCACGATAATGCACTGCTAGATTTCGGAATAGAATTTGCCACAGAACAATGTACAGAACTGATTAAAGAGAATGTAAAAGGACTTCACTTTTATACACTGAATAAAGCGTATTCAACCAATAAGATCTTAGATAACATTAAGGAGTAAATATGGAAAATTTAAATGAACACATAGAACATACACTATTAAAACAGGATGCTAAATACGAAGACTTCTTAAAACTATTTGAAGAAGCTAAAAAATATAACTTTTTAGGTGTATGCGTAAATCCTTTATACATAAAACTTGCTAAAGAAAATCTCAATGGATCAAATGTAAAAGTTGTTACGGTTGTCGGATTTCCGCTAGGCGCAAACAAGACTGAAGTTAAAGCTTTTGAAACAGAAAAAGCAGTTGAAGACGGTGCTGATGAAATTGATATGGTTATCAATGTTTCTAAGTTAAAAGACAAAAATTATGATTTTGTGATTAATGACATTAAAACAGTAAAATCAGCCTGCAAAGACAAACCCTTGAAAGTTATTCTAGAAACAGATCTTTTAACAAAAGATGAAATAAAAAAAGCCTGTGAATTATGTATAGAAGCAAAAGCTGATTTTGTAAAAACATCAACCGGTTTTGTAAAAAATGGTGTAGGTGCAAAAGCCGAAGATGTAAAACTTATGTATGAAACTGTATCTCCGTACGGGCTGAAAGTAAAAGCATCAGGAGGAATTAGAGATAAAGAAACTGCAGTAAAAATGCTTGACGCAGGCGCTGAAAGATTAGGCACAAGTTCAGGTGTAAAAATCGTAACAGACTAGCAAAAAAATTTTTGTCCGGCTTTTCAAATTAAAAAAGGAGAAAAATTACATGAATATAACTAAGCTCAATCCAATCGGATATAATTCACAAACCCCAGACGGGAAAACTTATAAAAAATCAAATATAGGCAAATCTGCTGCCCTGGCAGGCATGGCAGGTGTTGAGATTTTTTTAAGTAATAGTAAATACGGTAAACAGTTCCGTCTTGAACATGTACTTAAAAATGATTTGAATATTAATATCCCGAAAAAATATTCCACTCCGCTTAACATATTTGGCATAGCGCTTGATTTGACTTGCGCATACGGCATTGGGGCGTGGATAGATAAACAAATTAATAATAACAGAATCAAAAAAGCAGATAAAACCTAAATTTATTTTAAGTTTTTATTCCGAAAGATGTGCTATGAAAGTTGAAGAAATCAATATTAAAAATGAGTTAGATATCCTTAAGCAGGCAAAAATATTTGAAAGTAAAGAAACAACCCATTCAAGAATACTTGCTTATTTTTTAGCAACAAAATCAGATTTTTCAGAAAAATTTTTAGAAAAAATAGGATATAAAACTAAAAATATACATAATATAAATGTTCTAACTGAAAAAGATAATATGGATATCTTTTTTGAAAGTGAAGATTTTGTTCTTGTAATTGAAAATAAATATAAAGATAGAAATAGAAAAAAGCAGAATTCTTACAGCACTAAAAAAGAGGAGGATAAAAATTTAAAAGACCAATTAAAACGCTATGAAAAAACGATTGAAGATAAATATTCAAACAAAAAAGCTATATTTGTATATTTAAGACCATTTTTGCATAAATTAGATAATAAAAATTGGCATGCTCTCACTTATAATGAAGTATTAAAAATACTTAAAAATGTTAATAAGTCTTTTTATATAGTTTGCTCGATTTGCCCTAAACGCTTGCTACGACATTATTATACAACTTGATATAAATTTGTCAAACTTAATAAAAAATACACAAACTACACAAAATGTACACAAAACATTTTAAAACCTAGAAAACAACCAACCTAAAGATTGTACGGTGTGTTAACATAGACACTAATCTACGAGTCTTGTTTCTTGTATATTTCACTGTCGTAATAAATTATTTTGTAATAGTAATAATTGTGAAATACCTATTAATAAGGATAGAAATAATTTCTTAAGAATCTTATATTCATATTTTGATTAATAGTTCCAGAATGACGTACATTAACATTTTGATTTCTTAGTGCATCTGCATAATTATATAAAGCATAATTTTGTTGATTCTGCATTTGTTGTTGAATTTGTAAATATCGCATTTTAGCTGCTATTTCTTTTTCATGTGCAATTTCTGATTGAATATTATTTACAGAACGTGAAAGACAAGAATGCAATTCCTCTTCAGTTTTTGTAGCCTTAATACAAGCATTATAATAATTTGTAAATTTGATTTTTTTATCCATCCAATTATTCAAAGGGGTGTTTAATGCATTTATCTTCCTTCTTAAACTTCGACTTAATTTATTTGAAATAGAAGATATTCTAGAAATTCTATCGTACAATAAATCTAAATCTTCTTTGTCAGTGTATATCTGATGCCAATACGTATTAAATAAAGGTTTTTCAACTTTTTTGGGGATACAAACTAAAGATTTAATTAAAAAATAATCTTTTTCTCCATTTAAATCACTTTTTACTGATAAAGTTATATTTTCGCTATAATCAAATAAATTCATCACATCATTAATGCTTTTAAAATTTTTAACTTTTATATTATTTATTTTAATAATCTCATCACCTAACTTTAGGCCTTTTTTGTCTGCAGGAGAATTTTTTAAAACATCAATTATAAAAACTTTTGAATTATCACGTATTGGCATAATTCCATAATCCATCCCACAACTTAAATCATCGTTTCTACTGTGAAAATCTGCAGATAGAACAACAGACTGCAACATAAAAAAAGATAAAACTATTCCCGTTAAAATCAAATATTTCTGTTTCATAAATTAATCTCCTAAAAGCTATTTTTAGTACTTAAATATATAAATTAATTAGTGTGTAAAAAATTTTTAAGCTCTTTTATTATATTAGCTATCTGCTCACATACTTTTTTTCTAGTTTTTTCGTCTGAATTATCCACTTGCTTTTGTAAATTTATTAATGTTCTAAGCTTATTTAGCATATCTATAAAAATATTTGTAAGTTCATCATCAAAATATTGCTTATACTTCACATAGTGTACTTCTAATATTTTTAGATCTTCTTCCTGAACATATACATTGTTTACAATCCTTTTAATAACCTTTTGTAATTCATGCATTCTTAACATTTCCTTTCTTGTAAATACATCAAAATAGTTAAAAACGTGTATTTTCTTTTAAAACGTAAGATACACATAGCTTTTACGTGCAA
>CALVEO010000062.1 GCA_944326615.1 Candidatus Gastranaerophilales bacterium
TAAAGCGGTGACACAAATATTGATAAAATATTTTTAATATCGTTGAAAGCGGCTTATGCATAGTCGTAGGCTGTATTAGATTAAGCGGTTACGCTTAATCTAACAAAAAGGTGCGAGGGATAAATTTTTAGACAACAAAACAAATTCTGGGTAAGAAACCCGAGTGCATTGACTAAATAAAGCGGTGACACAAATATTGATAAAATATTTTTAATATCGTTGAAAGCGGCTTATGCATAGTCGTAGGCTGTATTGGGTTAAGCGGCTACGCTTAAAGTTTTTGTTTTAGTTCATTTTTAATATCACTAAGAGGTCCATTGTTCGGAGTTCTGATATTATGATAATAATTTTTTACGAACGTAAACGGATATTTGGGAAGCCATGTAAATTTTATAAATATGTTTACAGTATCAGCACCTTGAGAAAGCATAAGTTCATCAATAGTAGCTTCATGCGCGGGCGAAATTGAAGAGAAAACTTTTAAAAAGTAATCAGTGAAAGTAACTGCTGAATACCCTGAAGCTGTAACAGGATTTGTAATAAATTCTGTTACTTTAAAGTTATTATCACCTTTGATATTTTTTACATCATCAGGAAGCTGGAGTTCACCTCCTGCTATCTGCTCAATTTCATACCACTGTCCGTTATACTGAATACGCATAATATTAGGTTTTGGCATATAAATATCGTCAAAAATATTATCAAGAATTACATTTCCGTTTCTGTCGCAGACACCGTATTTGTAGTTCTTTTTAGTAAGAAACATTCCGCCGAAAAGTATGTCAATAGAAGAATATTCAGGCGGAATAATAACTTCGCCTTTTTCATTATAAATTGCAAAATTATTACTGTTTCCGATTTTAAGGTATTTGCCCAAAATTCTGTCTACATGTCTGTATTTAGGTTCAATAAGATAGTTTCCGTTATTATCAATAAGACCGTATTTAGTCTTTTTCAAAACAATCCATGAAGAATCTCCTAGCCTGATAAGTTTTTTATACTGCGGCTCAACAATTATATTCCCTGATTTATCCTGCAATCCGAAAAGATTTTTATCGTTACTGAATACTGTTATATCAGCCATTGATACAGAAGCTTTTATTGGTTCTTGAGCAAAAGCACATCCATTTAATACTAAAATTATTGCCGACAATATAAAAATTTTCTTCATAAATATATAATAGCATAAAATAATTTATGCTATAATTTTTTTAGGATGATTAAGATGAATTTAAGTAAAAAAACAAAGATTGGAATGTCTGTTGCGGCAGCGGTTGTTGTTTTGGCTGCGGCTCCGTTTGTTATTTATTTGAAAGTTTTGCCTTTTGCAGTTTCAAATACACATGTAATAAATTTTGTTGAAAAAACTTTGTATGATACTACAGGATTGAAGCTTGAAATAAAAAATCCTGTTTTAAAAACAGCGCCAGAGCCTGAGATAGCTTTTAAAGTTGATGAATTAACTCTTTCAAATAAAGGCGCAAGCCTTTTGGCGGTTGAAAATTTTGAGACAGAAATTTCATTTAAAGAAATATTTGATAAAAATATTATTGTAAAAAAACTTGGTGCCGATTACATTTTCGCGGATATAAATAATCTTATGGCCCTTAATCCTGAAAACAAGCAGAAAAAAGAGGAGCAGAAAAGTGAATGGAATTTTGATTTTTTTGATTCTCTGCTTTATATAAAAAAATCTTTGTTCCTTTACAAGGTAGAGCCGGAAACATATATATCTTTAAAGGCTGATGATATTGAAATTGATAACACTCAAAAAGCAATGAGATATATTCGTTTTAATATTACATCAGATATCAAAAAAGCCGGGAAGAGCATGTATATCAATATTGCAGACAGAAATTCCGTTTATATCAAAGATAAGGCTCTGCATATTGATAAGTGTATGCTGACTGTTAATAAATCAAAGATTTATTTTAACGCATTTGCAGCAAGAAAGAAAAATTCTTATCTTGAAATTTTTACTGATAAAATTCTTGTAGGTGATGTATTAGAACTTATTAATTCTCAAATAATTGAAAATAACTTGAACGAGCCTTTAGCATTTTTCAAAGATTTGAAGGGTGATTTTAATTTTAAAATCAGATTAACTAAAAAAGATGTCAATGGTGTTGTAAATCTCAATAAGATATCATGCAAACTTATCCCTGTTGCCAATCTTCCGGTCATGCTCGAAAAAGGGCAGATTGTTATGGGCAAAAAAGATATTGTCATCAAAGATTTCAAAGGTTATTACAACAATAAAAAAGAAAACAGCATTGAAATGGAAGGTACAGTAAAAGATTACCTGAAAACCATTGATACAAATATAATTGCGCGTGCAATGGTTACTAACGATTTCGCTAAAAATCAGTTTTCAAATATGGTAGGTATTCCAATTACCCTTACAGGCGGTTCGACAAAAACAAGACTTGATATTAAATCTATAAATAACAAAATTGATCTTAAATGGCTTTTCGGTTTAATGCCCGGTCAGGATCTTTTAATAGACGGAGCATCTTTGACGCCGAACAAATTTATCAGGGGCTTGAATGCTGATATGCATTTTGAAGGGAATATATTTGATATCAAATCAGTTGATTATTATATTGTTCCTGACAGTTTTTCAATCGAGCAAAAGAAAAATGCAAAACCTGTTGTCAGCGTTGCTGGAAAAATAGATGTTTCAACACCTGTTCCTACAGTACAAAATATGGGGTTTGAAATTCCAAATCCTCTTCCCAGTGAATTTTTAAATGTTTTAATAGGCCAAAAACTTTTCAAAAACGGAAAAATTGCCGGTAATATGGAATTTATCAATACCGGTAAATATCCGGTATTAAACGGCAGGCTCACAATGGATGATGTTAGAATACCTTCTCAAAGAGTTTATTTGAAACATGGCGAAATGAATACCTCTAACGGGCTTTTAAATCTTATAGCGGAAGGAAAGTACAGACGTTCTGCATATGAGTTTGACGGCAGCCTTATTAATGAAATTAAATTCCCTGTTGTTGTAAAAAATGTTAATTTGACTGTTGATGATGTTGA
Organism: Candidatus Gastranaerophilales bacterium; assembly: GCA_944326615.1. Classification (GTDB taxonomy): domain Bacteria; phylum Cyanobacteriota; class Vampirovibrionia; order Gastranaerophilales; family Gastranaerophilaceae; genus Stercorousia. The sequence goes on from CALVEO010000062.1 coordinate 3,046, forward strand.
TGTTGAAAAATTCATAGTGTCAGCAAATAACCAGAGTTCAGAAGCTATAAAATCCGAAAAATTTGATGTAGCCGCATCCGGTGAAGCTGTGGATGATGATGACAACACTCCGACATTTGATATAGGTAATTTTGTTGTTGAAAACTGCGTGCTTCATATTCTAAAAGGTGCTTATAAAGACATAAAGTTTGAAGATGTAAAAGCAACTCTTTCACTTGATAAAAACAGCATCTTAAATATGTATTCAAACAGGTTTGCGATTGCAGAAGGCCATTCATCTGCGAAAATTAACTGCGATTTAAAAAAACATACATATAATGTAATTCTGGGTATTAAAGATGTAAATTCGGATTTGATGGCGACTACTATTCTTGCATTGAAAAAAGAAATAACAGGGAAAGCCAGCGGACTTATTTCTTTAAATACTGATGATTCATTAAAACTTAACGGTTCGATTAAATTCGCGGTGAAAGACGGAACAATCCAGAAAGTCGGACTTGTTGAATATATCCTTAAATTCGCCGCATTATTCAGAAATCCGCTTGCTATGATTAGCCCGTCCACTTTCTCTGATTTAGTCAATATCCCTGAAGGTAATTTTGATTTAATTAACGGGGATATAAGAATTAAAGATAATGTTATTGAAAATATGATGATAAAGTCATCTGCACCACAGTTGAGTTCATTTATTGTCGGACGCTATGACCTTGAAACAAGAGATGCAAGTTTGAGAATTTATACAAAATTCAGCAACAGAAACAAAGGTTTTGGCGGATTTTTAAGGAATATTTCCCTTAACAGTCTGGCAAACAGAATGCCTCTAAGCAGCAGTAATGACAGTAACTATTATGCAGCAGAAATATCTCAGCTTCCGCCTATAGATGCTGATGAAAAAGACTGCCAGATATTTTTAACAAAAGTTGATGGTGATGTTGAACATAATAACTTTATTTCATCATTAAAGAAGATTAAATAGTGTACTAATTTAGCATCATAATTCCAAAATTCAGATATGTTGCAAAGCATATCCACACAAGGTATGGTATTAGTAAATATGCAGATATTTTTGATACTTTATAGAATGAATTTATAGTTAAAATTAAAAATATTATAATCAGAGTTATTATAATAAAGCTTAATTTGATATTATGCAGATAGAAAAATACAGGGCTCCAGCTAAAATTCAGCAAAAGCTGTATAAGAAAAAATCCTGCTCCTGATTTTTTATCTTTATCTGTTTTAGCAGACATAAAAATAAAGAATGATAAAAACATCAGAATATAAATAATTCCCCATACAGGAGCAAAAATCCCTGCAGGCGGTGTCAGCGGCGGTTTATTCAGTGTGTTATACCAGTTTAAATCCATAAATTAATTATTGAAAATAATAAAAATTTTTCATCAGACGGATTGCTATATTTTTGTAAACACTTATTAAGAGATTTGTTTTTACCCTCTTGACTGAGAGTGTACTCTCAAATGTAAAATATTTATGTAAAAATTAAAAAAGGAGAGTTATAAATGATTTTGGATAAAATTAATACCCCTGATGATTTAAAAAAATTGTCTGTAGATGAAATGAATTATCTTGCTGATGAAATCAGAGAATTAATTATAAAAAAAGTAAACACTACAGGCGGGCACATGGGGCCTAATCTCGGTATTATAGAAGCGACTATTGCTTTGCATTATGTATTTAATTCCCCTGTAGATAAAATTGTTTTTGATGTTTCACACCAGTGCTACCCGCATAAAATTCTGACTGGCAGAAAAGAAGGTTTTACAGATCCTGACAAATATTTGAAATACACTGGCTATACAGCCCCTGAAGAAAGTGAACATGATATTTTTAAAATAGGTCATACTTCAACTGCCGCAAGTTTAGCTACAGGTCTTGCAAAAGCACGAGATTTGAAAGGAGAAAAGTTAAACGTAATCGCAATTGTCGGCGATGGCTCTTTAAGCGGCGGAGAAGCTCTTGAAGGGCTTGATAATGCTGCGGCTTTAGGAAGCAATATAGTTATTGTAATTAATGACAATGACATGTCTATTGCAGAAAACCATGGCGGAATTTATAAAAACCTTAAACTTTTAAGAGATACAAAAGGACAGGTTGAATGCAATTTGTTTAAAGCTATGGGATTTGATTATATTTATGTTGAAGATGGCAACAGCATTGAAAAGATGATTGAAGCTTTTAGAAAAGTAAAAGATATTAATCATCCTGTTGTTGTTCATATAAAGACTATTAAAGGACATGGTCTTGCTGTTGCAGAAGAAAATAAAGAAGCATTCCACTGGGTAGTTCCTGGAATTTTAGATGAAAAGCCTGCGGCTCCTGCGGCTGAAGATTATACATCTATAACAAAAGATTTTATTCTCAAGAAAATTGAAGAAGATAAAACTACTGTTGTTGTAAATGCAGGAACCCCCGGAGTTTTCGGATTTGATGCAGACTACAGGAAAAAACTAGGTGATCATTATACAGATGTAGGTATCGCAGAAGAACACGCTGTAGCATATTCATCAGCGCTCGCAAAAGCCGGTGCAAAGCCGATTTTAACAATAATGAGTTCTTTTGTACAAAGAACTTATGACCAGCTTTCACAGGATTTATGCCTTAACAAATCTCCGCTTGTAATTCTTGTTTACTGGGGCGGAATATCTGATGCTGATGCGACACATCTTTGTTCGTTTGATATGTCAATGATGTCGAATATCCCGAATCTTACATATCTTGCACCGACAAATAAAGAAGAATATCTGGCAATGCTTGAATATGCATATTCGCAAAATCAAGGCCCTGTCGCAATAAGAGTCCCGTCAATTCCGTTTTATTCAACAGGATTTGAAGATAAAACAGATTATTCGGTTTCTAACAAATTTAAACTTGAAGAAAAAGGCGAAAAAATTGCTATACTTGGACTCGGGAATTTCTTTAATCTGGCAAAAGAGGTTAAAGATGAAGTTAAAAATAAACTCAATATAAATGCAACTCTTATTAATCCGCGTTTTATCACAGGAATTGATAAAGAACTCCTTGAAACTTTGAAAGCCGATCATAAAATCGTTATAACTATAGAAGACGGTATTCTTAACGGCGGATTTGGTGAAAAAATTGCGCGTTTTTACGGAAATTCCGATATGAAAGTCCTTAATTACGGAGCAAAAAAAGAGTTTACTGACAGAGTGCCGTTGGATGAACTTTACAACCGTTACAGACTCAGGAAAGAATTGATATTGGAAGATATAGAAAAGATTTTAAAATAATTATTTTATCCGGATGCGCTAAAAGCGGCCTTTTATATAAGGCCGTTTTTATTTTATCTTTGAGCTGCTATCAAGCCACAATTATTTATGATATAATTTTTTCAGGAGGTATTTATATGTATACAGTTAAAGAAGTTGCCGAAAAAATGGATATATCGGAACACACATTGCGTTTCTGGGCAAAAAGCGGTTTTTTCCCTTTTGTAAAAAGAGATAAGAATAATATAAGAATGTTTTCCGATAATGACTTAGGATGGGTTAAAATGGTTAAATGCCTCCGTTCTGTTGGTACGGAAAACAAGGCAATAAAACGCTATATTGATTTATGTATAATCGGAGATTCTACGGTTAAAGAACGTTATGATATTATCCATACGACAAAGCTTAAGGCTTTAAAACAGATGGAGGAGTGTAAAAAACAGATTGATATTCTTGAGTTTAAAGAAACTTTTTACCAGAACCTTATAAAGAATAATCTTAAAGATACCTGGAACCCGATGAACCAGATTGAACTTGAAAATACAGCCGTATAGTGGAGCTTAGTTGTTTTGGAAAATTTTTCAAAAGATGAAATTATTGATTTGTTGAAAGATGACAGTCAGAATGACCAGCTGTTTTCGCTTGCTGATAAAATTAGAAAAGAATACACTGGAGATAAAGTTCATTTAAGAGGGCTTATTGAGTTTTCAAATTTTTGCAGAGGTACTTGTAAATACTGCGGAGTGCGTGCAGAAAATAAATTTGCAAAAAGATACAGAATTGAGCCTGATGATATTATAAAAACTGCGAAAACAGCGTGTGATGCCGGATATAAGACTATTGTGCTTCAATCAGGCGAAGATATATATTTTACCGGGGAAATTATGTCAGAAATAATTTCCGAAATTAAAAAATTTGATACAGCGGTAACTCTTAGTATCGGAGAAAGAAGTTTTGAAGATTATAAATCTTTCAGACAAAGCGGTGCAGACAGATATTTAATAAGAATTGAAACAACTGACAGAGATTTATATAAAAAAATGCATCCTTCAATGGATTTTGATAACAGGATAAGGTGTCTTAAAGATTTGAAAACTTTAGGTTATGAAACCGGAACAGGCTGTCTTGTCGGCCTGCCTGAGCAGACAATAGAATCTCTTGCAGATGACATATTGTTTTTCAAGAATATAAATGCAGATATGATTGGAATAGGTCCTTTTATTGCTCATCCACAGACTCCTTTAAAGGATTACCCGAACGGCGATTTTACTCTTGCATTAAAGGTAATGGCAATTACAAGAATTTTGCTGAAAGATATTAATATTCCTGCAACAACAGCAATGGAAACACTTAATCCCGACGGACGTTTGATTGCACTTCAATGCGGTGCAAATGTTATTATGCCAAACGTAACAGACTTTAATTATAGTGCAAAATATGATATTTATCCAAACAAAGCACATCTTGACGATGACATATTAAATTCCCGTAGTATCATTGAAAATAAATTAAAATCAATTGGAAGAACTGTTGCCAAAGATTACGGATTCAGGCCTAAAAAACAAGCCGATAGTGAGACTTGAACTCACGACCTACTCATTACGAATGAGTTTAACCTATTTTTTACATTTTGTTTGGTTTTTATATATTCCCCGAAATATTTAATATTAAGGGGTTTTAGCCGAACCTTTTTTCAAAAAATGTGAGCATATTTTCACATCAAAAAAGGTTGTTGAGCCTGCAGGCACTGACAGCGATATGGATTTAGATAGTGATACAGATACTGATATAGAAACAGAAGAATAACAGTACATTGAAATAGACAAACAGACGGGATTGTGATAATATAATCCCACAGGGTAAAAGGTGCTCTTTTCGAAACGGAATCGCCAACACAATAGTTTAAGTCTCGGGTTGGTTCCCGACTAGAAAGGGGGCTGATATGGAACATTTCAATATTAGTTTATTACTAATCTTTTTGATTTTGTACATATTAAAAAACGGCTCTTACCTGAACAGATAAGAAC
>CALVEO010000063.1 GCA_944326615.1 Candidatus Gastranaerophilales bacterium
GCGGGGGGGGGGCAGTTCAAAGCTTCTCTATACATCATTTTTCATCCTCCTGACTTTTTTCTTTATTATTTACGATTTTTTAAGTTTTGTCAATAGTTTGTTTATTATGAAAGAATAGAATTTCTCTTAGTAATTTAAATTTTTTGTGTTAAACTTTATTTATGATTTTAATAGGCGAAAATATTCATGTTATTTCTAAGCGGGTTAGAGAAGCTCTTTTAAGGCGTGATGAGGAGTTTATCTGCGAACTTTTAAAATTACAGAATAATATGGATTATGTTGATTTGAATGCAGGTCCTGCAAGAGGTGAAATGAGCGGAATTTTGCCATGGCTTGCAAATCTTGTGGCTGAATATACAAATTTAAATATATCTTTTGATACTTCAAATTTTGATGAGATGAAAAAAGGGCTTGAGGTTTTTAGCGGTAAAACTTTTTTAAACAGTACCTCATCAGATGAACCGAAATTAAGCGATATGATTGAGCTTGCTCTTCAATATGACAGTAACCTTATTGCATTAACTTTGAGCAAGGAGACAGGAATTCCGAAAACTTCTGACGGCAGGCTGGAAATTGCTTTTAATATTTATGAAAAAGCTCTTGAAAAAGGATTTGACAGTGAAAAAATGTTTTTTGATCCGCTTGTTCTGCCTGTTTGTGTTGAGCAGTCGCAAGGAATTGAGGCAATAAATACAATAAAGATGATTAAGGAAAGTTTTGATCCGCCTGTAAAAACAGTTGTCGGGCTTTCTAATATTTCAAACGGCTGTCCGAAAGAGCTGCGGCCGCTTATTAACAGGGTTTATGCCTGTCTTGCCTACGGCGCAGGACTTGATGCCGCTATTATTGACGCAGGAGATGTTGAACTTGTCAGAATTTTGAAAATGCTTGATACAAATTCTGTCCAGAAAGAAGTTGATAAATTGTATATCAGCCTTGCGGATATGGTGAGGAATTTTGGTGAACTTGAGGAAATAGAGTTTGATAAAGGCAGCAGGGAACAGGCAGAAATTATGAAAGCCGCAAAAATTTTAATGAATAAAGAAATATATTCTCACAGCTTTACACAAATCTAATTTCTGTTATAATGTTGTTAAATTCAAATAAGTCGTGTAAATGGTTTGCAAAGGAGAGTAAGACTATTAATAAGAGGTTAATATTTTCGGCATTATTATCTATAGTTTTAACAGGAGCGCAGGTTAATGCAATGTCCTATGAGGCAAATTCTCTATACCAGCAGGCATGTTCAGCTGAATATAAAGAGGATTACAAAACTGCAGTTGATAAATTACTGCAGGCGCTTGCTATTTCTGATAACGATGTTATGATTTACACAAAACTTGCAGGTGTTTACAGTGAAATGGGCGAATATGACAATGCGCTTGCTACTTATGCAAAAGTAGCAGAGTTAAAACCATCTGATGGTTATATTTACTTAAGTGTCGGAGGTATTTATGAAGATCAGGGCAAATACTTGGAAGCACTTAAAGCATATAACAAAGTCGCTGAAATGTGTCCTGAATACTTATATAATTATTTGAATATTGCAAATGTTCAGTATCAGCTTAGAGATTACAAGTCAGCAATTGAAAATTATAACAAATTTTTATCTACCTATTCACAGCATGTTGATGCACGTGAAAATCTTGCTGCATCTTACATGAACAGCGGCGATTATACAAATGCTGTTAATGAATATGAAAGTCTCTACAGACGTAATCCTGTTGCGTTTAAAAATTTTGCAAATTACGGACTTGCGTTATTTCAGGTAAAAAATTACCAGAAAGCATCTGAATTTTTAGAAAAAGCAGTGGATGCAAATCCTGAAAATACATCTGCTCATGTAAGTTTGGCTCTTTCATATCAGGAGCTGGGGAAAAATGATCTTGCACTTGCACAGTATGACGTTGTTTTCAGGCAGCAGCCAGCACTTAATTCTATTCGTCTGGATTATGCAAATCTTCTTGCAGATATGGGGCAGGATGAGGCGGCTGTCGAAAATTATAAAATTTTTATCGCAAATTATCCAAAAGATGCAAGAGCTTACCAGAATATCGGTGTTGTTTATAAACGTTTGAATAAACTTGATGAAACTATTGTGAATTATGAAAAAGCGCTTGCGCTTCAGGCTGATAAAAAAGACATTGATCTTGTTGAGGATTTAGCGCAGTGTTATCATTTGAAAAAAGATTATCCGAATGCTTTGAAATATTATGATGAAGTTCTTGCGGTTAAAAAAGGCGATTACGATACACTATATAATAAAGCACTTGTTTTGCATGCAATGAATAATTACAATGATGCAATTGCAATATATACAGAACTCTTGAAGCAGAAACAGGAGCCTGAAGTAAAGCATAATTTGACATCTGCACTTATTGCGCAGGCTGATGATTATTTGAAGGATATGAATTATTCTCTGGCCACTGAAACTTATGAACGTGCTATTCAGGAAGGAGCAAAAGATGCTTCTGTATATTTTGGGCTTGCACAGTCATACAGGGCTTGTAAATTAAATGATAAAGCTTTAGAATTTTATGAAAAAGCAATATCTCTGGCGCCTGAAAATACAGCCTACAGTAAAGAATACACTGAATTTATTGCATCAATAAATAAGGCTCCTGCTATTCAAACGGATGCAGTGTCTGAAGGCGGGATAAAAGAAATTTCGCTTTCGATGGATTCTGCAAAGGAGACAGAAGTATCTCAGGCAGAACAAAATAAAAAGTTTATTTCTGCCGGCGATGAAAGTTTTGAAAAAGGCAGTTTTGATGAAGCGGTAAAAAATTATCAGGAAGCTCTGAAACTTAATCCCTCAGATGAAGTTACGCTATTAAAAATTGGTAATATCTACTATAACGATAAAAAAGATAACAAAAATGCAATAAATTTCTATAAAAAATCAATTGTTGTAAATCCTAATTATGCTGACGGCTGGTTTAATCTCGGGCTTGTTTACGCAAATGAAAACAATAACGGCAAAGCAAAAGAATGTTTTCACCGCGTTATAACACTCAATCCGAATTACAGCTATGCTTATTACGCACTCGGAATTGCCTATGAACAGGACGGAAACGAAAAAGAAGCACTGAACAATTACAAAATATTTTTGACTCAAAATAAAGATGCTGCTGTTGCCAAAACTGTTCAGGAAAAGATTAAAAATCTTGAAAAATGAAAAAATTAATTTTAATAATTTCATTATTTTTAATAATTTTAACTGCTTCTGCCTGTACACGAGATAAAGCAGGAATATTGTTCAATAAATATCCGGTTACGGAAAAAAATATTTATGATTATTCCACTAATTTTCCTGCCGGAGCAAGGATTTATTACGTAGTTTTAATGCCTGAAAAAGTAGAATCGCGGTATATTTATATTCAGATTGTAAAAAAAGACAATGACTATGGCAGGCTCGGCTACAAATTAGTACAAACACGCAATATAAGATTGAAAGATGAAGAAGTGCATTATTTTACTGACTATCTTGTATTGAATGAAAGCGGATATTATTTTATGAAAGTTTATTCAAAAGACAATCCTCATAAAGTTCTTGCCGCATCGGAGTTTTATGTTTATAAATAACTTATAATGGTAGTTTCTCCTCAAGACTATTAATGAGTATGTCAGTATCTTTAATAAATTTTGGGATTATTTCAATTAGTCTGCGTGATTTCGCAAGGTTGTATTCATTGACGGTATTATTTCGTTTTTCGTAATATCTACGCCAATTTTCCCAATCAGGAATAAATTTGTACCCTTGCATAAATCTAAAAATGTTATTAATAGTTAGTTCTTCTTCTGATTTGCCGTATATATTTTTTAGGACTCTTTTCATAAGTTTTCTTGAGGTTTCAAGTGTATATTCAAACCTTTTAATGCATGAATCTTCAAGCATGTCTGCAAAATCGCATGTGCGGTTATTTTCAAGAGTTTCCATACTTTATTTTAAAGTTTGCAGAGCTGATTTTAGATTTGAAATATCAATAACCATAAAGAAATATTATCATAAATATCTATTGCAATATAAATTAAGGTAATATTATTTATTTGATACTTTTAAGCCTAATATAGAGGAACTGGGATTTTTTAACAGCCAGAACAATAATGATAACTATATGACGTGTTGAATAATAATGCGGAAGAGATTGTTGTTATCAGAGACGGCAATTATATACGGGTAGAAAGTATTAAATCTTGGTCTTATCAGTATTTTGGTAAAATATTTTTCCGTCATTATCTATGCTGTTTTTTAATGCAGTATTATCTATGTCGTTATAATTTAAAACATCAAATTTGTAAGGTGTTGGAAGAAGGTCAAGTTCTGACGTTATATGACGCAATAATTTTTCGTTTATCTCTCCGAATAATGCCAGATCAATATCTGAACCTCGTTTGAAATCTCCTCTTGCGCGTGAACCGAATATTTTAACTTCATCAATTTCGTTAAATGATGCAAACAGATTGTTAATTGCATCAATTGTTCTGTCAGGAAGTCCGAATTTATCCATTTATTTTACCTTTAAAGAATTCAAGTAAATTAATTATTTGCTTAGAATAAATATTTAAAATATCATCGCACAAGCTTTTTGCATATTCTTCTTTGTATGTATGAGATGTTTTGTTTCTGGCTTCCATCATTTCAATCCAGATTTGCCCGTCAGAAATAATATTTTTAGAAAAAGCTTCTTTTATTGTTTCGCGCGGCGTGTCAGTTATTATTCCGTTGAATTCAAGATAATCTTTCATAGTTTTCCACGCAAGTTCAAAAACTATTTCATAAGCCTGAATTAATGCCATTGTATAAATTTTATTAATCCCGTTTTGTTTAATGCATTCTATTGTTTCATTAAGATTTATTGAAGCTTTTTCAAAATTTTCAAAACGTTGAAGCCAGCGTTTATTCTGCATATAAGTCTCCTTTGTTTAGATTATAACATAAAATTCTAGTATTCATTTTTTAATTAAAATATGTGATGTATATATGTAACGAAATGTAAATATGAGTTTTAAAAGGGCTAACACCCTGTTATAATGCCTGATAGGATAGGGAGCGGTATTGTCAATATTTTTGGATAAAATCCGTTTATATATATGTGCAATTTATAAGATAAGATATTAAGAAAGGAGATTTGTGCATGGGATTATTAAACATTAATGGACTATTAGGAAAAAACGGAAGTGATACAAAATTGCAATCAAACGAAAATTACAGTATTCTTATACCCCTAAGCCTGTTTCAATTATGACTGCCTCAGTTGACAAAAACAAAATTAACGATGAATTAAATAATAAATATGAAAAATTTGACAAAGCTATAGAAAATTCTGTTTTGGAAAATAAATTTTTGTCTGAAAAGGATTTACTAAAAAAAGGTTTTATTAAATCCGAAGTGATCGATAAGAACGGTGGTACTTATTATAAAAAAGATGACGAGATTGTAAGAATTATGGATCAAAGATTATTGGGAGACGGGAAATCCGTGACATACAAAAATAATGATATGACCCATTTTGTTACTTACGATACTAAAGGAAAAGAAACTGGCGGTATTGTTCAATTAAAGCAACCTGATGGTTCTATAAAAATTTATGAATATGATGTCGATATAGAGGGCAACAAATTTATTAAATCTATTAAAACAAGTGAATTTGATTATTTTGGTGACTATGAATAAACTTAAAAAAAGCGGGAATCCCCGCTTTTTTTATTCCTCTGAATTATCATCTAACAGACTTGTCTGTGAAACATTATTTTGAGCTTCCTGTGCATCCATTGCCGCAACATCTTTTTTAACCTGTTCATCTTCGTCAGGATTTAAGATTTTGTTAACAGATACAACAGTATCGTTATCTGTCAAATTCTGTGCTCTGACACCTGTTGCAGGACGGCCCTGACGGGAGATTGAACCTGCATTCAGCCTTGTTACAACGCCGTTTGCTGTTACCATCATAATGTCATCGGATTCTTTGACAATTGTCAGCGCAACAAGTTTTGATGAAGTTGATTTGAACTTGGTTGCAATAAGACCTATTCCACCTCTGTTCTGGCTTCTGAATTCAGATAATTTTGTACGTTTGCCAAATCCGTCAGATGTTACGACAAGCAAATCCGCATCGTAATCGCGAGGTACAATATCGCATCCTACGATTTCATCGCCTGAACGTAATTTCATTGAAGTTACGCCTCTTGCACTTCTGCCTAATGGTCTCAAATCTTCAATCGGGAAGCGGATTGCCATACCGCATGATGTTCCGATAATTATTTCATCTCGTGCGGTTGCAAGTTTTACCCAATCAAGTTCGTCATTTTCTTCAAGACCGATTGCAATAATTCCGTTTCTTCTAATATTTGAGAAGTTGTCAAGTTCAATGCGTTTGATATAGCCTTTTTTCGTCAGCATAATCAAATTCAAATCATGCGAGAACGTGCTTACAGGCACTACTGCTGTTATTCTTTCATCCTGCTCTATCGGAAGAACATTGATTATCGGAAGACCTTTTGCCTGACGTCCGCCTTCGGGGAAGTCGTAGACATTCAGACTGTAAACCGTTCCTTTTGATGAGAAGAACAGAACTTTATCATGCATCATTGCGGTGAAGAAGTGCTGAATATCGTCATCTTCTTTTGTTTTCATTCCTGATTTGCCGCGTGTTGCGCGGTTTTGTCTTTCAAATGTATCTAAGGAAATACGTTTGAGATATCCCTGATGTGTGATAAATACTGCCATCGGTGTATTCGGAGTCAAATCTTCTATTGTAACCTCGCCTTGCTCAGGCAGAATTTGAGTTTTTCTGTCATCGCCGTATTTTTCTTTATCTTCAAGAAGTTCACCTTTAATAATGTCAAGAATTTTCTGGCGGCTGGCTAAGATGTCTTCGTATTCGGCAATTTTCTTAACAAGTTCATCGTATTCGGCTTTAACTTTATCCTGCTCCAATCCTGTTAATCTTCTTAATTGCATTTCAAGGATTGCGTTTGCCTGATCAGCATCAAGCCCAAACCTGCTCATCAAGCCGTTTCTTGCATCATCAGTTGTTTTCGATTGTTTGATAAGTTCAATAACTTCATCAATCGAACCCAGTGCAATAATCAAACCAGCCAAGATATGCGCTCTGATTTTAGCTTTTTTGAGGAAGAAAATAGTTCTTCTTGTAACGATTTCAACCCTGTGTTCGACAAATTCAGAAAGAACCTCATACAAATTCATCAATCTCGGCTGTTTACCGCATAACGCAAGCATATTGACGCCGAAAGTCGTAGCAAGCTGTGTGTATTTAAACAAATTATTTTTAACAACATCCGGTTTTGCATCGCGTTTAAGTTCAATAACGATACGCATGCCTTCTCTGTCGGATTCATCGCGGATATCGGAAATTCCGTTAATTCTTTGATCCTTTACAAGCTCTGCAATTTTTTCAATCAAGACAGATTTATTTACCTGATAAGGGATTTCTGTAACTACGATTGCTGTACGCCCCTGACGTCCGCCGCCGCCTGCAATTTCTTCAAAGTTTGCAACGGCCTGCATCTTTATAGAGCCTCTGCCGGTTTCGTAGGCTTGTTTAATGTCATTAAGCCCTATAATTGTTGCCGCAGTCGGGAAATCAGGGCCTTTAATATATTCCATAAGTTCAGTTACGGTAATATTAGGGTTATCAATTAAAGCTATTGTACCGTCAACGATTTCCGAAAGGTTGTGCGGTGGAATATTTGTTGCCATACCGACTGCAATTCCTGAACATCCGTTAAGCAATAACATTGGAAGTCTAACAGGCAAAACAGAAGGCTCCTGCAAAGAACCATCAAAGTTCGGTTCAAATTCAACGGTTTCGCAATCAATATCTGCCAGCATGGATTGTGTAATTTTGTGCATTCTGGCTTCAGTATAACGCATAGCAGCAGCGCCGTCGCCGTCAACAGAGCCGAAATTGCCATGTCCGTCAACAGTTAAGTAGCGGGTTGAAAAGTCTTGAGCCATACGAACTAATGCTTCATAAACCGCCGTATCGCCATGAGGGTGGTATTTACCGAGAACTTCGCCGACAATACGTGCACATTTCTTAAAAGGTTTGTCGGGTGTCATGCCGAGTTCATTCATAGCATACAAAATACGTCTGTGAACAGGTTTCAAACCGTCCCTTACATCAGGAAGCGCACGTCCGACAATTACACTCATTGCATAGTCGATATATGAACGCTTCATTTCTTCTCTTATATTTACAGGAACGATTTTGCCGTCCGCAAACATGTTTTGTTGGTTGCTCAT
>CALVEO010000064.1 GCA_944326615.1 Candidatus Gastranaerophilales bacterium
TCATTACTCCTTGATATTACTGCATTTATGATAACGGATTATCCCGAAAAAACTTTATAGTACGGCTCCTATCCTATTCTATCCTATCCTATGAGGCATTATAACTGCATTTCAACCGTTTGTAAAACTTTTGTTACATTTCTTAATGCGTGATGTGTCAAATCACTTCACATATTTATTATTAAAATTCCGGATATTAATTATCCGGAATTAATTTTATGTCCTTTTAGTTTAATTATATTTATTAAACCCTACCGGTTTACGATTGTTTTTGTCTCCTTTCTTTGTGAAATCCTTTATTGCTTTTGTGAAATCTTCAAATGTAATAGTCAAATTTTCAATATCAGATTTTTCAAATGTACCGTTTTCCATTTTTGTATAAATTCCTGCTCTTTCAAACGCATTTTCATTAGCGGAATTTACAATATGTGCGATATCAGCACCTGTAGCTTTTATATCCAGTAATTTTTTTGACAATTCAGGTTTGTTAATATCTTTAGATAATTTTTTATTTTTTGTATGAATATCTAATATTTTATTAACACCTTCTACAGTTTCTGGTGCTTTAACTTCTATATGTTTGCCAAATCTTCCGGAACGCGTAATAGCATCATCCAGAACATCTACTTTATTGGTAGCGGCAATTACATAAATTTCATCACCGTTTTTTTCAACATCACTCATCAATGTTAAAAGCTGATTTACAACCTTATCACCGTAAACATCGGCACCACCGCGTTTTTTCGCAACAGCATCAAATTCATCAATAAAAATTATGCTTGGCTGATTTTCACGAGCCTGATCAAACAGGTTTCTCCAATTTTCTTCTGATTGCCCTACCCATTTTGATTCCATTTCAAGACCGTTGAGTTTAACAAAATCAGCTTTTGTCTCATTCGCAAGCGCCTGCGCAATAAGTGTTTTACCTGTTCCGGGAGGTCCGTACATTATAAAGCCATGGTTTACAACAGTGTTTTCATAAGCCTCAGGGTATTTTACAGGATACAAAATCCCCTTTTTTAATTCATTTATTACATTGTCCTGACCGCCTACATCAGCAAATGTAAGCTGCTTTGCCTTCAGTCCTGAAGCATATTTTGCCAGAGACTGTATTGATTTTATATTTCTTTTTTCAATAGAAGATTTTACACTTTCCGTCAAATCAAAAGATTGTGAAAAAATATGTCTGCTCAGACTTAAATCCACATCCGGCTGCTTTTTAATCGGAATTTCTTTATCTTTAAGTTTGACTATATCTCCAGGAACTACATAATATGTTTCACCGGGTTTTATAGGAAGAAATTCTCCGTCATAATTGTAAAACATATCAAATTTATTCGTATTTGTTACTTCAAGTTCATCCATAAAATTTCTTAAAAAAGCAACAGTTCCATCAATATTGTCATCTTCGACAAATATAAAACGTTTAATAGCATTATCAAAAGCCTTAACTGATTCTTTTAATGCCTTCTGGGCAGATTTTAAATCTTTCCCTGTTATTACAAGATCTCCATGTTTTGCAATCTGAAAAACAGATGCGAGACGATCTTCAAGCGGAAGTTTCTTTACAAGAGCAAGAGATGTTGACTGAACCCCTGTAAAACTTAAAATTTTTGAAGTTTTTCCTCCTAAATCCGCCGGTTTAGTCTGTACATTTGCAGCAGCAGACTGTTTTGCCGGTCTGATTTGATTAGTGTAATTTGTACGATAATAATTTTGAATAGATGAAATTCTCACTGATACACCCCCTTGTTTTTTCGAGAATACACTATTTTTGTAATATCGTCAATTAACCATTAATCATCAAAAAATCAATCTTTCAGGCAATTTACTACATTTGTAGTATATTTTTTTGTTATTTATCTATTTTTGTTTTTATAATTTTATCAAAATTTATTTTAATACTTTATTTTTACAAAATAACTCACACTACATGTGTAATATTTACACTTTTTAAGATTGTTACAATACTTAATATTTTTATGCTTTAATATTTTTATGCAAATCATACTAAATTCTATTGCAATTATACTGCGGGTAATGAGTAATTCACTCAGTAATGTTTTCCAGAAAAAACTTGCCGGGAAAAATGAAAATCCGATAAACGTTAATTTTATAAATTATTTAATTTTAAGTATTATATCAATTCCGCTTTTATTTTTAATTGATTACAGCAAAATAAATAAGGAATTCTGGATTTTTGCCATAGCCGGAGGAATAACAGGTGCTGTTTGTAATTGTTTTATGGTACTTGCGCTTGAAAAAGGTGAATTATCAGTTCTCGGGCCGATTAATTCTTATAAAGCAATAGTGGGCTTAATTTTCGGAACAATCATTTTACATGAATATCCGAATTTTTACGGATTAACAGGGATAGCACTGATTATAGCGGGATCTTACTTTATTTTTGATACAGCAAACCCGAAAGTCTTTTTAAGAAAAGATATTCAATATCGGATTTATGCTCTTATTTTTTCTGCATTGGAGGCAGTATTTATAAAAAAAGTCATTATACTGTCGTCTGTTATAACATCTTTTATTGCATCAAGTATTCTCGGCGCGCTGTTTTCTTATATTATTGTACAAATTTTCAGCAAACAAAAACTGCACATCCCTGAAAAAAAATACGGAGTTATGTATATTTTAACTTCCGTTTGCTTCGCGGTGATGACATTTTCAACAGCTTATGTCTTTAAATATATGAATGTCGGGTATGCTCTGTCGCTTTTTCAGCTTTCAATTTTAGTTAATGTAATTCTCGGGTATAAACTATTTCATGAAAAAAATCTGTTAAAAAAACTTTTCGGGTCCTTAATAATTCTTATAGGTTCAGCAACAATTTTAATTTTTGGACATTAATATGATAGAATTATTTTGAAAGGATTAAAAATGCTTGCACCTGTTACAAGCAGAAAAATTGAATATGACATAAAGCCGTATAAGAGCTACAGAAGGCACGTTGCTGAAGAACCTGATACTGCAACAAAAATAAAAGTTGCTGCAGGCTCTATTGCAGGCACTTTAATTCCTATGGCAATGCTTGCAAAACACCAAAACCGTAAAATTTATAATATTAAATATCACGTAAAAGAAATGATTTTTGTAAGTGCCGGCAGTATTGCAGGCGGACTTGCATCAGGACTTGTTGCCGACAAGAAAAAAGAACACACAAAACAAAAAGTTAACGAAAGTGTCTTTCAGTTTATGAACGCATCTGTTCCGCCATTAATTACCGGCGTGCTGTACAAATTCAGCAAAAATATAAAATACAGAATAGGTGCGACAATAGTCGGCTTGTTTGGCGGAATGCAGCTTGCCGCAAAACTTTCAAACAAGATTAACGACCCCTTGGACAAAGTCCCTGACAGAAAACTTACATTTAAAGATTCAATCGCAAATATTGATGATGCTCTTGGAGTCCTGATTCTTGCAAAAGTTCCGATTGCAGAAAAACTGCATATTGATAAAACACTGCCCGCAATTTATAGCTGGTGCGGCTACAGAGCAGGCATAAGCAACTAAAATTTAGTCTGCAGGAACTTCATCATCGCTTTCAATTTTAATCTGTCCGTCTTTTTCCACAAATTTTTTCTTATTGAAAAGCTTATTAATTAACGGTTCTCTTGGAGCATTTTTTTGCCTGTAGCGGGCTTTTTCGGTTTCTACATCATTGTAATCATTCAATTCTTCAATTCTAAATCTCTGCTGGTTAATCATCTGCATATCATGAACCTGAATTATTGATGCATCTGTCGGTAAAACAGCAAAAGCCGGCTGTATTAAATTTATTAAACAAACAAAAGCCAATACTTTTTTCACAAATATTTCCCTCCGTTTATTTTATTCTGAATACAACATTTGCAACTGCTGTTACTTTTTTGTCAATTGTTGAAGTATCATTTATACCCATATCGGACACATTTGTAGAATCCACTGGAGTAATCTGAAAAACACCCATATTTACAGATTGGATTTTCCCCGGTTTATTATGCGTAGCCTTAAGCATGGCAGTTGCTCTGTCTTTTGCATCTGTTGTTGCATCTTCAAGAAGCTTTACTTTTAAATCAGAAAGTCCTGAATAAAAATACTGTGCATTCATAACATTTATGTCAATTCCCTTATCTAAAAGGTTTTGAATATCAGTTGATATATCTTTAATTTTCTGTACATCGTCAGATTTAATCACAACCTGCTGTGAAAGATTATAATAAGCAATTTCATTTGTCATATTGCCATTCGGAGTGTATTTATAAGTATTATACCCGTTTGATGCTTTCACATCAATTTCTGTAATACCCTTATCTTCCAGATATTTCATAACAACAGGAAGCTGAGACTTTACGGTATTAAATGCAAGCTGCTTATTCGGCTTTCTGGCATTAATCTCAAATTCCAGCCTTGCTGAATCTGATTTTACAATTTTGTATGCAGAACCTGTTACGGTAATTTTATCCTTAGACATATTGCCTGTTCCTGTTTTTACAGCAATAACAAGCCCCAGCGCAAGAATTACTGCAAGCCATATTAACTGAAGTTTTTCTAATTTTTCAAACATATACACACTCCTTTTGCTAAAATTATATATCACATTATAACCGATATTTTATAAAAATCAATTGCGAAATAATGAATAATATGCTAAAATTTACAATATAAAAAAGCGGGGTGTATATGAACAAATATTTAAAAAATGTTTTAAGCGAAGTTAAGAAAAAAAATTCAGCAGAAAAAGAGTATCTACAGGCAGTTGAAGAAGTTTTACTCTCAATAGAACCTGTCATTGACAAACACCCTGAGTATGAACAAATTGCGCTTCTTGAAAGAATGGTTGAACCTGAAAGGATTATAACTTTTAGAGTTCCTTATGTAAACGATAAAGGGCAGGTTATTGTCCACCGGGGTTACAGGGTGCAGTTCAGCAGTCTTATAGGCCCTTATAAAGGCGGTTTGAGATTTCATCCTACTGTAAATCAGAGCATTATGAAATTTCTCGCTTTTGAACAAATATTTAAAAATGCCCTGACAGGCCTGCCAATTGGAGGAGGCAAGGGCGGAAGCGATTTTGATCCGAAAGGTAAATCCGACGGTGAAATAATGAGATTTTGCCAGAGCTTTATGACCGAGCTTCAAAGACATATAGGACAAGATATTGATGTTCCCGCAGGCGATATCGGAGTCGGCGAAAGAGAAATCGGATATCTTTTCGGACAGTACAAAAGAATAAAAGATGTTTATGAAGGCGGAGTTTTAACAGGCAAGGGATTGTCTTACGGCGGCTCGCTTGCCAGAAAAGAAGCTACAGGATTCGGCCTTGTTTATTTTATGCGTGAAATGCTTGATAATGCAGGAATGCAATCTTTAAAAGGAAAAACAGTTACCATTTCAGGCGCCGGCAATGTTGCAATATACGCCTGCGAAAAGGCTCTGGAATACGGAGCAAAAGTCGTTGCAATGAGCGATTCAAAAGGCTGTATCTATGATAAAAAGGGAATAGATTTAGAATTAATCAAAGAAATAAAAGAGCAGCATAGAGGACCAATAAGCGAATACTTGAATATTCATAAAAAAGCAGAATTTATTGAAAGAAAGAATGAAGATTCTCCAATCTGGGAAATAAAAACAGATATAGCACTCCCTTGCGCTACACAAAACGAGCTAACACTTAATTCGGCAAAAAAACTGGTTTCAAACGGTATTATTGCAGTGGGAGAGGGTGCTAATATGCCCTGCACTAAAGAAGCTACAGAATATTTCCTTAAAAATAATATACTTGTAGCGCCGGCGAAAGCTTCGAATGCAGGCGGTGTAGCAACATCAGCTATCGAGATGAGCCAGAACAGCATGCGATATTACATGCCATTTGAAAAAGTTGACAACAAACTTAATAACATAATGGTAAATATTTTTACTTCATGCAAATCAGCATCGGAAAAATACGGACTCAAAAATAATTACGTTGCAGGCGCGAATATCGCATCATTTACAAAACTTGCAAAAGCCATGCAGGCACAGGGAATTGTTTAAAGTTCAAACAATTTTTTTACAGTTTCATCAGTACAAGCCTGTGGAGCACGTTTAATATATTTGTATTTATTATATTTACAATACTCTGTAACAATAAGTTTTAAACTCTCAATTTCTCTATTATTCATATCAATAGCGAATTTTGACATCAAAATAGGATACTGCTCTTTATAAGATTTTTCAGAAGCATTTGTTATCGGGAAAACACCAGCCAGCATCCTTTGCCTGTCAGATTCATAAAGAATACATTTTCCTCTGAGAAATCCGGAAAATTGATTGTCAACACGAAAGTTCTTTGCAGCCCGGTCACATACATCATGATAATATTTATGGCTTGCAAGCATATTTTCCATCGCAGCCTTGTTTGCTTCTTTATTTTCATCTGCAAAAACAACGCCAGAACTTAATATAAATACTGTTAATAATAAAATAATTCTTTTCATAATTATATAATACTATAATTTAACAAGTTATGGCAGAAAGTTTACATTCATTAATACATGGGAGTTCAATATTATAATTATTGTAGTTTGATTTTTTGCTTTCTACATTTATTTTGCCATTATGGGCATTTATTATTTGTTTTGCAAGATATAAATTCAAACTGCTGCCGACTTTGTCCATCTTTTCAGAAGCTGTTGTGTACATTTTAAACATATTCTGAATTGTTTCATGAGAAACATACGGACTTTCAAATCCTAATGAAATAAATACCGCATTTGAATTATTAATTTTTTCTATTTCACAGATTATTTCGGTATCAGTATATGCATTTGATACACAGAAATCAATCAGGTTTTCAAATGCTTTTTTCATCTGTATTTTATCTGCATAAAAAGATACAAATTTATCTTTTGCCTTAACACGAACTTTTATATTTTTATTATGCATAGCTCTTACGGATTTTGAAAAAGCCTCATCTAATAATTTTAACATATGAATTTTTTCATAATTAAGAATTATATCATTATTTTCATACTTATAAGTTGTCAAAATTGTAGAAAGCATATCGTACATACAATAACAGGAATCAAGTGTAAGGTTTAACATTTCTTTTTGTCCGTCATTAACACTGCCTAAATTCCCGTTCACTAATAATTCCAATGCACGTATCTGTGCAAGTGTCGGAATTTTTAAATCATGACTGAGTGTTGAAATATATGTTTCTCTCTGGCGCTTTGCATCTCTCTCGATATCAATATTTCTACCGAATACAACAAACCCTTCTACATCTTCATTTGATTTAAGAATAGGTATTTTACGAATTCTAAACCAGTTTTGCTTTCCGTTTGTAAGCTTTACATGCCTGTCTGTAATCAAAGTTCTTTTCGTTTTGAAAATAAGTGCATTTTCTTCTTTCATCTGCTCCATAGTATCCCTTTCAAAAATATCTGCGGACAATTCGTCTAGCTGCCCGCCCTCCCTGATATTAAAAAATTTCAATGCTTCATTATTGCCTGCTAAAAAATTGTTATCAGAATCAATTACATAAGCCATCATCGGCATATTATTTAATATGGTCGTAAGATGATTTGAACTGCATTCGACCTGTTTTTTTAATTCTATTTCAATACGTTCTTTTTCCGCGAAAAATTCATTTTTAAATACACAAATTATAGTATAAGTGTTTATGAGCCCGAAAACAACAGCGAAAGCAATTACCTGCATTGCATATTTAAAATCGGTAAAACAGCATAAAATTATAATTACAAATGTTGTAGAAAAAACAAAAAAAGAAAAATTTTTCAAAATAGACTTCTTAAACATACTTTCCTCTATTTCTAATTACAATTTACATGCTAAAAGAATATGCAAAAAAATACATTACCCGACAGATTAATATCTAAAACAGGTAACATGGAGGATTAAAACAAACCCGAGTGCATTGACTAAATAAAGCGGTGACACAAATATTGATAAAATATTTTTAATATCGTTGAAAGCGGCTT
>CALVEO010000065.1 GCA_944326615.1 Candidatus Gastranaerophilales bacterium
ACAAGTCACAGACTTCCTAATCTTGATTATAATACATTGATGAAATTAACACTTGAATTAACAAGAAATTATCAGGACATTGAACAATTATTTAGACTAATGTGCTTTAACGTGTTTGCTCACAATCGAGATGACCATTCAAAGAATTTTTCTTTCCTTTTTGATGACACAAAAAAAGAATGGCATTTATCTCCTGCGTATGATTTAACTTATAGTTTTTCATTTAATGGAGAACACGCGACAACAATTAATGGCGAGGGCAAAAATCCGACTTTAGACGATATTCTAGCCGTGGCAAAAAATATAGGGCTCAAGGAAAAATTTGCAAAAGATATTGCATTAGATATTCAAAAAAATTGCTCGAAATTATTTTAATTAACCTAATCTTTTTGTCTATTTAATCTTTAAATAGAAGCTTCTTTAAAGTTATCCTTTACCTCTCTTTTATTTTGCAGTAGTAGGAAGAGAAGCACATTTTGTGGTTAGAGCGCGAACGAGCTGAGGCTGGAGCAGTTTTGTTTGAAGTGATGAAATCACTGAAAACAAAATGCGGAATTGCCGTTAAACGCGAGTGAGCAAGACAGGCCACTGCGGCCCAGATATTAAAACTCAATAATAGCAAGGCTTTCAGATCTTGCTTTTTTAATGCAATTTTTTATAAAAAATGATTTTATGTAATATTTATGTACCAGACTGTTTTGAATATTCAGTAAAGCTCAGTCACACTCTGCAAGATAGGTAAAAAATCTCTCATGGTTGCAGCATGAATTCTTGTTATACATAGTTAAATAATGAAGTCCATATTGACTTTTTAAAATTATTGGATTATAATACAATAAATTATTGGATTATAATGTTATATTTTTTCAATAGAGGTATTATGACATTTATCAAAAGAAATATTTTGAAAAAACTGGAAGAAAATATTAAAACAAGACCTTTGACATATTTGAACGGAGGCAGACAGGTTGGGAAATCTACAATTTGTGCAAATTTGCCGGAAAAAACAAACCATATAACATTTGATTCTCCGCTTGTACTTGCATCTGCCAAATCAGAGCCGGAAACATTTATAAATTCGCTTCCTGATGATATTTTAAATGTCATTGATGAAGTTCAGTTTGCACCTGAAATATTCCCTTATCTGAAAATGCAAATTGACAAAAACAGACTTGAAGGCAATACAAAACAGCGTTTTTTACTGACAGGTTCTGCTAATATTATGGCTATACCAAAATTATCAGAAGCACTTGTCGGCAGAATGTCAATTATAACTCTATACCCTTTTTCTGCATGTGAATATTTAGAATCAGATATTTCATTGACAGACAGGTTATTTAATGAAGATTTAAGAATAAAAAAATATGATAACTATAATATTTTAGACATTATAAAAAGTGCAACATATCCGGAAATTGCACTTGACAGGTCAATTGACCGTATAAAATGGTTTGACAGCTATTTAACAACTATTTTAAACAGAGATATAAAATCGTTATCCGATCTTAGAAATCCTGATTTAATGGTTGCACTGCTTTCTATGTTGTCAATGAGAACAGGCAGTTTGCTGAATAATACTGAAATAGCAAAAGAAGTCGGGATTGATTACAGAACTTATGAAAAAATGCTGTCATTTGCGATTAACAGTTTTATGGTATTTGAAGTCAAGCCATGGGCAAGACCGAATAAATTGAATAAAAGGTTTGTAAAATCGCCTAAACTTTATTTTACGGACTGCAATTTCTTATCTTATATAATGAAAAGAAGTTTGGACGAATTATATTCTAATGACAAAATTACATTCGGACATGTTTTTGAAAATTTTGTAGCAGCAGAACTTGTAAAAATTTCAAAATTCAATAACCTGGAATTGTCGCATTATCGAACTCAATCAGGCAAAGAAGCAGATTTTGTGCTTGAAAATATGAACGGTGATATTGCTGGTATAGAGGTAAAATCTTCAACTGCAATAGATAAAAAATACATATCGGGACTTCTTGAATTAAAAGAAATCTGCGGGGATAAATTTAAAAAAGGAATAGTTTTATATACAGGGAATGATATTATTCCGTTATCCGATAAAATATGGGCTGTACCTGTTTGTTACTTTTGGAGTTAATTTATATAAAGGTAATAAAATAATACCTATTTATTAACAAACGTTACAATATTTAAAGTTTTTGAAGTTTTCGTCCGTATAATATTTTAATAATCATAGGAGTATTATGAGTTTAGTAATTGATTCAAATCTTCAATATTTACAAAATATTTTGCACATCAGCCAGGTAACTTTTGAAGAAAAGTATGCAAATATGTCGGTTGATGAAATTATAGAAGCCGAAGCAGCAGCAGGGAACCAGTATGCAATTGAATTGGCTCAGGAATTGACAAGCAATACAAGGCTTGTTATGGAGTTATTTGATCTGGCCGATACCCAGAATAAATATATGATTTTACGCGAATTAACCGCACAGCAGCTTCAGGTATTTTTGCCTGAAATGGAAGAAAAAGACTTAATGCAGGGTTTATTCTTTTTTACGCAGGATAAATTGATGAAGATGCTCGAGGATCTTCCTCCTGAACAGCTTGTAAATACTGTTTTTGAAATGTTTTCACGCGATGAGGTAGTAAAATTTATGCCGGATGAACAGTTGAATAAATTTTTAACAAGTACAGAAATTGATAAAAATAAAATTTTAAAACATGTTCAATCTATTCCGGAGGAGTATGTTGCACAAGTTCTTGAACAGATAACCGGTGAATCCCATGATAATTTAAAAAGTTTTGATCTGGCAAAAAAAATGGGAGAATTAAATCCTCTTGAATTTAAAGAAGCTGTTATGTCTTTTCAGCCTACCCAAAAACAACAGCTTGTATTGTCTCTGGGCAAAGAACATGAAGAATGGTTCCAGTTGTTTGATGCAGATGCATATACAAAAATAATTAACAGGGAAAAACAGCAGCCGGAAGTTGTAAAGGCTATGTCTGTAATTGAACCGGAATATATTCAAAATATGATTAAAGAGCTGCCTAATGATTTGTTATCTCTTGTTATAACACAGATGGATACTGAACAATTTTCAGAAATTTTGATGAATGAATTTCCGGAAGTTATTGCAGATATTATAATGAAATAACTAAAATCTTAAAAGGTTATGTAAATCAGTTTCAAGGAAATTCGCAAGAGAGGTTATTTTTAATAATGACATATTTTGTATACCACGTTCTATGCGGCTTATGTATTCGCGATTAACGCCCATTTTTTCTGCAAGAGTTTCCTGTGAGAAACCGAGGCGGACACGTTCCGCTTTAACATTTCTGCCAAATTGTTTTAATATTTCCTGACCGGTATACATATTTATAATTGTACAGGTATTGACAATATTTTACTTGTACTTTATAATTATCCGTAGTGGTAATTTATAAATATCCAACAGGCTATGAATAATACTTTCAAAAATGATTTAAAATTGACACAGAGAGAACTTGAGGTTTTACATATGATAGCTTTAGGTCTTAATAATAGTGAAATTGCATCAAGACTATATGTAAGCGTTAATACAGTAAAATCCACAATCACCGTAATGTTTAAAAAACTTGGCGTTAAAAACAGGGCACAGGCGGTTTATATCGGTGTCGTTAACGGGCTATTTAAACAGGATATTATTTAATAGTTTCAAGTACAAATTTAAGTGCTTCTTCAGAAAACATAAATTTCATATTTTGACGGGAATAAGCCGGATCCAATTTTATTTCGCGGACGCAGATATTGTCATTGTAGCCGCAAGCTTCATACATAAGCCCTACAGGTTTTAGTTCGCTCCCAGCCGGGCCTGCAACGCCTGTTGTACATATTACAATATCGCTTCCTGTCAGTTTAAAAAGTCCCTGTGCCATTTCACGTGCACATTGGGCACTTACTGCGCCGTATGTTTTAATTGTTTCTTCAGATACATTGAGAATTTTATGTTTTGCTTCATTAGAATATGTTACAAAATTCGCTTTAATGTAAGCAGAACTGCCCGCAACATCTGTGAGTCTGGAACTAATTAAACCTCCTGTGCAGGATTCTGCGCAGGATATTTGCAGTGCTTTTCTAAGAAGAATTTTTCCGATATCGTACGGAAGTTGTGATTTACGGCTTAACATAAATGCTTTAAAATTTAGAAATACGTTCTTCATAATATTGATTTTTGAATGATAAAAAAAGTTTGTCAATAAATATTTACATGCAAATGCAAAAATATTTTTTGTGTAATATCATGATATAACAGGAGAAAAGGCATGGCAGTAAAAGAAAAAGAAAATAATTTAGGCATGCTGCCTCAAAATATTGAAGCGGAGGAGGCAGTTTTAGGGGCAATTTTAGTTAATCCGAATGTTATAACAAAAGTTGTTGAGATATTAAAACCGGAAAGCTTTTACAAACCTGCTCACAGATATATTTATGATGCCATGCTTCAATTGTTTAATACAAATGAAAGAATTGACATAGTATCTGTTTCAGATGTTTTGAATTACAATTCAAAACTTGAGACAATCGGCGGGCGTGCTTTTGTAAACGACTTATGTTACAAAACAATCACGACTGCAAATATTGAATATTATGCCAAAATAGTTCAAGAAAAAGCTATTAAAAGAGCCTTAATTAATGCGGGTTCTGAAATAGTATCTTTCGGATACGATGTAAATCCAATTGATCAGTCTTTAGACAGCGCTGAAAAGCTTATATTTGACATAGCCTCCAAAAAAGCTACTTCTGATTTGGTGCATGTAAAGGATTTAGTTTTAAATACTTATGAAAAAATTGAATACCGTTATGAGCACAAAGATGAATTAACAGGGGTTCCAACAGACTTTTATGAGCTTGATGCAATTTTAAATGGTCTTCAAAAGTCGGATTTGATAATTCTTGCAGCACGTCCTGCTATGGGAAAAACTGCACTGGCTCTAAATATTGCACAGAATATAGCATTGAAGGCAAAAGTACCTGTTGCAATATTTTCTCTTGAAATGTCAAAGGATCAGTTAATGCAGCGTATGTTATGTTCTGAAGCAGAAATAGATTCCCAGCGCGTTAAAACCGGAAATATGCAGAACAAAGATTGGGAGAAACTTGCAACGGCAATGAATGCATTTGCACAGGCTCCTATTTATATTGACGATACATCAGGCTGTACAATTACAGATATCCGCGCCAAATGCAGAAGGTTAAAAATGGAAGAAAAAAATCTCGGGCTTGTATTGATTGATTATCTTCAATTAATGGAAAGTTCCGGGCGAGAAGATCGTATGCAGCAGATTTCTGCAATTTCAAGAGGGTTAAAAATTCTGGCAAAAGAACTGGATGTCCCAGTGCTTGCGCTTTCACAGTTATCACGTGCTGTTGAATCCCGTACTGACAAACGTCCTATGCTGTCAGATTTGAGAGAATCAGGTTCAATTGAGCAGGATGCCGATATTGTAATGTTTATATACCGCGATGAATATTATAGAAAAGCCGAAGACGGTGAAGAAGATGCCGCAGCAAAGGCGCAGTCTAAGGGTGAATCGGAAATTATTATAGCAAAACACAGAAACGGTTCTGTCGGAACTGTCAAATTGCTGTTTCAGGGAAATATTACCAAGTTTAAAAATCCGATTAAAACTGATGTATTTTAACAATTTATTTTTTGCTATTATATATTTCCTAAAGTAAAAAAAGGTGATTTATATTTTTTTTACAATATTGTTTCTGACAACCATAGTCTATATTAATTCTTTATCTTTTAAGCTTCAATAAAATTTTCAAAAAATTATAAAGGAAAACTCCCGCCAAAAAGACGGGAGAAGGAATGAAAGTTTTTAGAGGGTAAGAAGGTAAGAAGATAGGAGGGTAAGCCTTTTACAGTAAAAGATTTACCTTTTACTCCCCTCGCACCTTTGGGGAGAGGGTTAGGGAGAGGGGCTTATCAGACGGAGGACCGGAGGTCAGGAAGGCAAGCGGATTTAGAGGGTAAGAAGGTAGGAAGATAGGAAGGTAGGCTATTTACAGTAAAAGGCTTATCTTCATACCCTCCTACCCTCTTAGCTTCTGCTAACCCTCTCCACAGCCCTCCCCATTCGGGGAGGGGGAGCGTTAACTTTTAATTGTCAAGGTACAATTCCTTCCCTGGATAGGGTTGGATGGGGGTGCAATTTGTTTATTGACATTTAGGATTGTTACCCACCCCTGCCCAATCAGGGAGGGGGAGCGTGCCGCTCCACCCTCCAAATGGGTTTTGGCTTAGAGTATTACTTGATTTTTGCTTCTAATTTGTCAAGACGGGCTTTTAGTTCTTGATTTTCTTTTTTTAGCTCTTGATTGCTTTTTTCCAACGCGGTTACGCGGGAATCAAGTTCTTTTATTGCATTTATCACTGCATAGAACATGTCTTCCATACGAATGGTTAAAAAGCCGTCAACACCTTTTTTAACCGCATCTGAAAAGACTTTTTGCAAGTCCTGTGCGATTACACCGACATGTGGTGTTTTCTTTTCGTCTTTTTTGAAAGTGAAGTTAAACACTTTTAGCTGGCGGATTTTGTCTAGTCCCGAGGTGTTTTCTTTGCCGACATATTTCAAACGGCGGTCTGAAACAACGCAACCCGACTTATCTCCTCCACAATAAGAATCTGTCTTCGTAACATCATGAGTATAATCTTGGTAATACAGTTTGTCTGCTGTTTCTTTATTACCATCTCGCACAAGTTTTGCGCGGTCAGAGTCATCTGGGATTTTCTCTAATATGCTCCAATGCTTTGTATACCGTTCTCCTCCTGCATCTTTAACACGATTATATATCGGTCCGCTTACAATCAATGCTCCATGAACGACTACTGCTGTCTTATTGATTTTACCATAAGTTCGTAACTTTCCTTCCTCTGTCGCATCATTATGTACTTCTAAAACTGCAGTACCACCGTCAAATTTAGACTGACCACCGATAAAGATACGCTCGATATCATCACTTGCCCACTCTGAATCACTTTTAGGCCCTGCATCATAACCGATACAAGTTTTATTACTGCCGGTTACATATCGGCAAGCATGTGCACCTAGTGCTATTGTATTGTCACCTTTAGATTCAGCCCCATAACCTATGGATATAGTATAATTACCAACAGCATCTGAGCCGTTTCCTATGGATATAGCTCCAGTCCCTGAAGCATTGGGAGCAAAACTAGTAGAATTCCCATAACCACCACCTATGGCTATTGAATAATCCCCTGATGCATCAGCGTAACCACCAATCGCCAATGATGGAAATCCTGACGCATTTGAGCTTTCGCCTATTGCGACTGAATACATATTGTCTGTATTACTACCATTACCTATAGATATTGAGTAATAATGTTCGGCTTGAGCTTCATTACCAATTGATATTCCAGTATAATTTGATTGGGCTGAAGGTCCAATTGCTATAGAGCTGACACCAGGAGCGCGACTTAAGGGGCCAATTGCTATAGAACCATATGTTACTTCATTTGTAGAAACATTAGTTTGTCCGGCCTGAGCTTCATCACCAATTGCAATCGCATTAGCGCCTTGTGCCTGAGTGGATGCACCTATTGCTATACCACTATTAACAGTAGAAGAAGCTCTCGTACCTATGGCTAATGAATTCATGCCGGTTGTTATATTACCACCGTTTACTTGCGCACCATTACCTATCGCTATTGAATTGTAAGCACTCGCATTTGCTCCAGTTAAGTTTTCGCCCGAGCCTTCTTCCGGGGTTAAAGAACTGCCTATAGCTATTGCTCCATCTCCATAGGCCGTCGATTGATAACCGATGGCTATAGATTTCGCAAGATTAGCTGGGAAACCTGAAACAGCATTATTTGAATTTGTGCCGATCGCTATATTATCTGTTCCGGCTGTATTACCCTGCAAGGAATTTGCGCCAATTGCG
>CALVEO010000066.1 GCA_944326615.1 Candidatus Gastranaerophilales bacterium
AAATTACTTAACTGTGGTGTGCCCAAAACTGTTATCGCAAAACAGTTCAAGACTTCTACTGTTAATCTGTATAAATTCCTGAATAATGTTGCATAGCATTGTTATTACTGACGTTGCTACTCGAAAAAATTAAATTTTTAGCCGATTTTTACTTATAGAATACTTGTTTTATTTATCCGTGTTATATCTGCATTTTCTTTATAGCCCCCAAAGTACAAGAAAAACGGCACGTTTCTTGTGCCGTTAATAAGGATTGAATGGGTATCGTACGTTATTCTTCTATATATTTTTTATAATTTAATGTTCCGCTTGATGTTGTTAAAGATATCATGCGTCATTCAAATATTAATATTACCCTTGAGGTATATAACCATATCAAGCAGGAACGGAAACGCGAGGCTATAGAACGGCTTAGCAACTATTAAGGGCTTAAAAATATTATAAACACAAGGTTTGCAGGGGAATACACAAAATATACACAAAACCCCTGTTTTTTTATTATTTTTTGCAAAATAAAAGAGGGCTCAAACCCTCTGTATATTTAAAATATGCGCTTGGCGCGATTCGAACGCGCGACCTATCCCTTAAAAGGGGAGTGCTCTACCTGCTGAGCTACAAGCGCATATTAAATTAATGCTATTCATTTCGTCAGTGAAATTATAATAGCAAGAACAATTTTTAATGTCAACTGCTTTTTCAAAAAAAATTACGACTTCTGTTGTCGTAATTTTTTCTCCCCCTTATTTCAAATGTATGTACTTCTTTGCGCATTCAAACATGGAATTGACTAATGCCGCATTGGAATAAATATTCATTCCGTTAGATTCCAAAACTTGTTTCATCCGCCTTTCCCACATGGAATATATGTCGTCTTTACTCAAATCTAATACCTGCGCAATCATTGTTAATTCTTTAAAATCAATCGGGATAGGAAGCGTGCCCCTTAGCATGTCTACAATATCAAGCCGCTTTTTACGCGGAAATGCTTTTAAGAAATTAATAACCGACATGCCTTTTTCTTTCATAACATCTTTGAAAAATTCGACAGAATCATCTATTAATAACGGTTCCTGCGGAATTTTATACTCTTCAAATTCTTCAGGCTCAATTTCCATAACCGTTGCAATTCGCTCCAACGTTGTAGTACGGGTTGAAAACGGAATGGAATCGTCAATAAGGTTGTAAACGTATGAAAGCGTTACACCTATCATCTCTGCAAAGTCTTTTTTATGCAGTGAATTTTTCTCCAGAAACTTTGCAACTTTTTCCGAACTTTTTTCTTGAACTATAGGTTTATTTTTCATAACTCATATCCTCATCTTTTAGCATTCTCAAAATACGAGTTTTTTATCTTTTTGTTAAGCGTAAATACGGCAAACAGGTATGCTAATATTTATTTACGTTAAAATAAGAAATATAAAGGGAAATGCGGAAACAAGCGTTTGGATTTAATTTTTGCATTGATAAAATTAAACCTATAAGCGTAGTGCCTGACAAAACTTAAGCATCACAAAAAATAGATAAAAAGGATAAAAAATGAAATTAATCGCTGGATTGGGAAATATCGGAGAAAAATACTTCTTTACACGACATAATGCAGGCTTTATGGTACTTGACAAATGGGCTGTGGATAACAATATTTCTTTTAAAGAAGATAAAAAATTAAAATGCTTTATTGCAAAAATGGGAGAAAACATTCTTATAAAGCCCACTACTTTTATGAACCTGTCCGGTGAAGCTGTACGTGTTGTAATGGATTATTACAAAATTGATGTAAAAGATATCTTAATTGTTTACGATGATATAGCCCTAGATTTGGGGCGAATAAGATTTCGGGCAAACGGCTCTGACGGTGGGCATAACGGAATTAAATCAATAATTAAGCATGTCGGAACGAAAGACTTTGACAGACTTAAAATAGGCATAGGTCCACAGCCGAATATTCCGTCAGAGAATTACGTTTTACAAAATTTTCCAAAAGAGCAGCATCCGGAACTAAAAGAAATTCTTAAAAGAGCTGATGAAGCTATTGGATTTTATCTGAATAACGGGATAGAAAAAGCTCAAAACAAATATAATTAGCCAGATAGATTAACAATTAATCTGTTTTTCATATATAATTAAACTAAAGTTACATAAATGTTAAGGAGTCGGAAATGAGTTTACAGACAGCAGAAGAATATGAAAAAAACGAACAATATTCACAAGCTTATGAAGAATACAAAAAACTTTATAACAGAAACCCGAAAGATTTAAGTCTTCTGGAACGTCTGGGACACCTTTCAATGGTGCTTGATAATAAAGAAGAAGCTGCTGAATATTATTCTAAAATTCTTGAATTTGATGCTACAAATATTCTTGCTTATGAACAGCTAATGGATATTTACGTAACAACCGACAAATATAAATATTACGTCTACAGAGGCAACATGCACACAGTTGAACACAAACTTGAGCATGCCATAAATGATTATAAAAAGGCAGTAAATTGTGCTCAGGAAGATAAAGATATGCTCTCTGCAAGATTTGTACTCGGGACTCTTTATGAACAGGAAGGCAATAATCTGAAAGCAATCGATGAATATTTAAAAGTTATTGACCATGATGACACGCATGAAGATGTTTACAAAAGGCTTGCGAATCTTTATGTTAAAGAAGATGCAACACCGAGCGCCGTTGAAGTTCTTGAAAGAGCTAGAAAATCAGGGTTTGATACAACAGAGGTTAAAGAACAGCTTGCGGATTTATATTTAAAAAACGGAAATCCGGAAAAAGCTTTAGAAGTAACTTCTGATGAATTAACAAAAGTAAAATCTCTGCTGGATATGGACAAAAAAGATGAAGCACACGAAAAATTGGCAAAAATGGAAGGCCAGTATAACCATATTCCGCAATTTCATTCTCTGAAAGCCCAATATTATTATATGAATAAAGAATTTGACAAAGCTCTTGAATGCGTTAAAGAGTTTGACAATTTAGAAAAAAATTCACCGCTGACTTACCAGATGAGAGCGCTTATTTATGAAGATAAAAACGATGATTACAATGCTCATCTTAATTGGGGCAGATATAATCTTGTCCGAGGGAATAAAGATATTGCGATAAATGAATATTTAAACGCATACCAGCTTAAAAATGATGATTTAGATCTTTTGAACACTCTTGCAATGCTTCTGGAAGAATCAGGCGATAAAAACCATGCAATGGAATTTTATGAAAGAATATCAAAACTTGATGAAAATGACAAAAAGTCATTACAAAAGCTTGCAGAATTTAGAGAAAGTATTGGAGATTACAAAGCTCAGGCGGATTATCTCTTAAAACTTTATCACCTCGATAAAAGAAACGCCACAACAGTCAGAAAACTAGGTGAAGCTTATGAAAAGCAAAGAAATAAACCGGCAGCAGTTGAATGCTACGAAAAATATCTTGAAATCGGCAAAGGAAATCCTGATTACTCTAAAATACAGCATAAACTGGAAAAGCTGAATAATACAGAAATGCAGGAAGAAGAAGGTTTTCTGGATAAAATTATGAAATGGTTTAATAAAGATTAATAAAAATTAAATCAACGAACCCAGCATTCCGGCGTACATCTGAAAGAATGCTAAAGCAATAAACAGAACAACCCCGCCCATTATAATGATTACTGCCGGTTCAAACAATTTTGCCAACGCTTCAAGCGCCATATCAACCTTTTTATCCAGAACTTCTGCAGCATCATGAAGCATTTTGCCAAGCGTACCTGATTTTTCTCCTGTTGCAATCATAGTCATAAGAGCACCGGGAATTGCTCTTGCCCGCTGAAATGCCTCGGTAAGCGTTTTACCTGATTTTACATGCGCGAGAGCACTGGAAATTTTCTTCCTAATACAATAATTTCCAACAGTTTTGCCTGAAAGCTCAAGTCCCGAGATTATCGGCAAGCCTGCATCATAAGCAATATGCAAAACAGTCATAAAATTTGAAAGATTTATATACTCTATAAAATCAGAAATTGCAGGAACTTTTAAAATAAAATCATCCCACTTTCTTTTAAATTGTTCATTTTTGAATAAAACAATACAAGCACCACAGACAGCACCTAATAACAAAATAACAAACCACCAGTAATGCATAATAAACGAACAAATTCCGACAAGCATACCTGCCAAAAACGGAAGCTGTTCACCGTTAAACGTGAAAACAGATATAAATTTAGGAAAAACAACTGTAGAAAAAAGAATTAAAAGTATGAGCATTATTATTATCAAAATAGCAGGATATATTGACGCATTAATAATTTTATCCTTTATTCTTGCCTGTTTATTTAAAAGAACAAGCATTCTTTGCAATGTTGCCTCAAGCTCGCCCGCGTCTTCTCCAGTCTTAACAAGTGCAGTATAAACAGAGCCAAACACATCCCGGTACAAAGATTGTATACTCTGCGCAAAGGTTAGTCCGGACATTATGGCATTTTTTAAATCTTCACAAACTCTTTTTAATCTTATTTTTGGAGAGTTCATTTCTATAGTCTGTAATGCTTCTACTATCGGAATACCTGATGAAAGCAAAACCTCAAGCTCTGATGTGAAAGATATTTTTTCTTCAAGACTTAAAAAGGTTACCTTAGATTTTTTGCCGGAAACTTGAATTTGAGCATCAAAACTATCTACAGGGACCTGATTTGAATGTTCTGTATAAACTTTAGTTGGAATAAAACCCAATTGTCGGATTTTATCTCTCGCTTCACGCAAATCTGAAGCTTCTATCTCTCCTTTTATGATTTGTTTATTATTTTTTAATGCATTATAAAAATATTTAGCCATAACCAAATTCCAATATATAATTTATACTATTTTTATAAAAATAGCAAGCACAAAAAATCCCGCCTTTTATTTAGACGGGATTTTGATATTTATTGAACTGCTTCTGATGTTTCGCTTTGCTCTTTTTTAGATCTTTTTGACTTTTTATCAAAAGCAATTTTATCATCCACGAGCTTAATAACAATTGTATCACCCGGTGCATATTTACCTGAGAGAATTTCCTCTGCAAGCATATCTTCAATTTTACGCTGGATTAATCTTCTCAATGGACGTGCGCCATAGGCTTCAGAATAACCGTTCTTAGCCAGATGATCTTTTACTTCATCAGTAACTTCAACAGAAAGTTCACGTTCTGCAAGACGTTTGAACAAATCTTTCAGCATCAGGTCAACAATCTGTCTGATTTCTTCCTGAGACAGATGAGAGAATACAATTGTCTCATCAATACGGTTCAAGAATTCCGGTCTAAATGCTTTTTTCATTTCTTCTGTAACCGTTTCTTTCAGTTTTTCGTATTTATCCTTAGACTCATCATCACTTGTAGAGAAGCCTAATCTTGATGTTGTAGTAATCATGCTTGCACCGACATTAGATGTCATGATAATTATTGTATTTTTAAAGTTTACATGACGGCCTTTAGCATCAGTTAAACGTCCGTCATCAAGTATTTGAAGCATGATATTGAATACATCAGGGTGAGCCTTTTCAATTTCATCAAAAAGGATAACGCTGTAAGGCTTTTTACGGACGAGCTCAGTCAAATGTCCGCCGTCATCATAACCTACATAGCCAGGTGGAGAACCGATAAGTTTTGCGGTTGAATGTTTTTCCATAAATTCAGACATATCAACCCTTATCATATTATCTTCCGAGCCAAATACAGCTTCTGCAAGCGCTTTTGCTAGCTCTGTTTTACCAACACCGGTAGGCCCGCAGAAAATAAAGCTTCCGATAGGTCTATTCGGACTTTTTAAACCAACCCTGGCACGTCTGATAGCTTTTGAAATAGCAACAACAGCATCATGCTGGCCGATAACTCTTTCATGAAGCGTATCTTCAAGCTTAAGTAATCTTTCACTTTCACCTTCTGTCAGTTTGGTAACAGGAACACCTGTCATTGTTGAAATAACTTCTGCGACATTTTCGGCTGTAACAGTCGGCTTGTTTGCTTCATGTTCTTCTTTATATTTCTGAGCCATTTCGCGGATTTTTTCTTTTAAATCTGCCTCATCATCTCTTAACTGGGAAGCTTTTTCAAATTCCTGATTTCTAATTGCTTCTTCTTTTTCCTTAATCAATCCGCGCAATTCTTTTTCAAGTTCTTTACCTTCCGGTGAAAGGTTAGAAACTTTTAAGCGGACTTTTGAAGAAGCTTCATCTATTACGTCAATTGCTTTATCAGGCAAAAATCTGTCTGTAATATATTTATTAGACAATTTTACTGCAGCAACAATTGCTTCATCAGAAATTATCAATTTATGGTGTTCTTCATATTTAGGTTTTAAACCTTTAATAATTTCAATAGATTCATCTTCTGTAGGCTCATCAATAATTACAGGCTGGAAACGGCGTTCCAGAGCGGAATCTTTTTCGACATATTTTCTGTATTCATCCAGTGTTGTAGCACCGATTACCTGAATTTCACCTCTTGATAAAGCCGGTTTTAAGATATTGGCGGCATCAATAGCGCCTTCCGCTGCACCTGCACCGATAAGCGTATGCATTTCATCAATAACAAGAATAATATTTCCTGCCTGACGAATTTCATCCATAATTTTTTTCAAACGTTCTTCAAATTCACCGCGGTATTTTGTACCTGCAACCAGAAGCCCCATATCAAGCTGAATAACTTTTTTGCCGTCTAAAATATCAGGAACTTCTGCATTTACAATTCTTGTAGCAAGCCCTTCTGCAACAGCAGTTTTACCGACTCCGGGTTCTCCTATAAGAACAGGGTTATTTTTGGTTCTTCTTGCAAGAATTTGGATGACACGTTCAATCTCTTTTTCTCTGCCTACAACAGGATCTAAACGTAATTCCTGAGCAGCAAGAGTCAAATCTCTGCCAAATTCATCCAAACTTGGGGTTTTTGTTTTTCCGCTGGAAGATGAAGATGAGCTTGAACTTCCTGAAGAAACAGTCTGCGGTTTAGATTCACCAAGCATTTTGACAACGTTGCTTCGGATTTTATTTAAATCAACGCCTAAATTTTCAAGCACACGTGCTGCAACACCTTCACCTTCTCTTATTAATCCTAATAAAAGATGTTCAGTACCTATATAATTGTGTCCGAGCTGTCTTGCTTCATCCCATGACAGTTCAAGAACACGTTTGGCCCTTGGTGTAAAAGGAATTTCAACGGCAACAAAACCTGAGCCTCTACCTATAATTTTTTCAACTTCTGCTCTTGCATCTTTCAGGGTAACCCCCATAGACTTAAGAGTCTTAGCGGCAACACCTGTACCTTCGCCGATAAGCCCCAGAAGCACCTGCTCAGTCCCGACAAAATTGTGTCCGAGTCGACGCGCTTCTTCCTGAGCCAGCATTATAACTTTTATAGCTTTTTCCGTAAAACGTTCGAACATTAATTACTCCTATCTCTC
>CALVEO010000067.1 GCA_944326615.1 Candidatus Gastranaerophilales bacterium
GATCCTACAAAAGTTGACAGATCAGCGGCTTACGCTGCAAGATGGGTTGCTAAAAATATCGTTGCGGCAGGTTTGGCGGAAAAATGCGAAATTGAACTTGCTTATGCAATCGGTGTTGCAGAACCTGTTTCAATTATGGTTGATACTTTCGGCACAGGTAAAATTTCAGATGATGAAATTTCAAAATTAGTATTCAAATATTTTGATCTAAGACCTGCAGCTATAATCAACCAGTTTGATCTTCGCGGTTTGCCTGCTAAAAACGGCGGTAAATTCTATCAGTTGTTAGCCGCTTACGGACATATGGGAAGAACTGATATTGATGTGCCCTGGGAAAGAACTGATAAGGCTGATATTTTAAAATCACAGGCCTGTTCTTGCGGATGTGCATAGATTAAAAAGGAGAACTAAGGTTCTCCTTTTTTAATAGCAAAAAAATATTTTTACGTATTTTAATTAATAATAGAAAGGAGAAACTATGAAGATAAATTCAATTAATTCTACAAATTTTAAAGGACTTCTTATTTTTCAAGACAAAAATAATCCCACTATGCAGCAAGCGATAAATACTGATCATATTGTAAAAATAGACAATTGCGGAACTAAGAATTATGCTTGCACGTGTATTGCTTTAAGTGACGGTTCTATTTCAAAATTTGATATCCCATTTAATGAAGTTACTAGGGCATACCAGAAAGCAGGCTCAAATTCTTATGAAACACTTATATGCAACAGTATTAGTTAGCAATCTTGGTTAAAATTTAAACTCAATTTTTTCTTTGCTTTGTTTGATTAAGATTGCTGCTATTATTGCCGTAATTGGTACGCAGATAAGGATTGCAATGCTTCCTGTCAGTGCGGATAAAATTTCTGTTGCGACCTGATTAAGGTTAAAAAATTTGTTCATGTCAATATTACTTGACAGAAGAACAAGAGGTAGTGAACTTCCCAGATAAACCAGAATTAAAGTGTTTGACATAGTGCCGATAATATCGCGGCCAACATTCATTCCAGATTTAAAGAGCTGTTTTATTGAAAGAGTTTTGTCGGTTTCATAAATTTCATTGACGGTGCTTGCTATGGATACGGCAGTATCCATCAAGGCTCCAAGTGCTCCTATGATCATTGAAGCGGAAAGAATTCCTGTGAAACTTAAATCAGGTCTTGCCGTATATAAAAACATCGGTTCTTCTCCGGCAAATCCTGTAAGATGTGCAAAATATATTGCAAGCATTGAAAGTCCACCTGCAAAAATAAGGCTTATTGCGGTTCCGATAACAGCGGATGAGCTTTTTGAGTTAAACCCGCCGACAAGATAAATTGTTATCAATGTTGAAAGAATTCCTGTCAGCACTGCTGATGCAATCGGGCAAAAACCGCTTAAAATCATCGGCATTAGCATAAAAAATACAAGCGTGATTGTTGAAATTATTGAAATGATGCTTGTTAAGCCTTTTTTCTTTCCCGTAAGCAGTAACAGTATAAAAAATATTCCTGTAAAGATGTATATCTGATTATCTCTTTTAATATCGGCAATGAAAAAATCCACATCATCGGCAGTCGAAACAGTATCTGACACAGGTTCTACATGCAAAACCACCTTATCCCCTTTTGAAAGGTTAATGTCATAGGCAGGATTTCCTGTCAGCATATTGTCAATAATTCTTTCAGTACCTTTGAAATCCCCCGTCAAAACTCTTACAGTGACAGCCTGTTTTGTTGTTTCTTCACCCTGATTCAGCCCTTCGGCATCTTCATATTTAATACTTTCGACAATTCCTGTTTCTGACGGCAAAACAACTTTGCTTTCATCTGCATTACAAACCTGTGTAAAAAGTCCTGTAATTAAAAATAAACTTACAATTATTTTTTTCATGCAACTATCTCCTACCCACAGATAATTTACCATAAAAATAATATTGATAATATTGGAAAATATGTTATAATAAAAATGTAGAATAAAAAAAGAGGAGCAGAAATATGAAAGGATTATTTAATTCAGAAGTTCGGGGGGGGGGCACTCCCAGCTAGCAGAGTGCAAGAAGTCAGTAAGTCAAGTTGTTTACAGTAATGTCATTGCGCATTTATTGCGCAATTTTGGATTTGTCCTAAAAAGATCGCGCAACAAGTGCGCGATGACAGTTCTTAATATTCAATCCCTCGTCTTTTTTGGAGATGGTGTCATTATATGGCAGGTTTTTATTCGGATGCTAGGATACTATGGCGCTAAGGCAGTAGGAAGTATTGTAAAAAAATTATGCAAAACTCAGGTGGCGGGTGCAGCGGCTACGCTGCACCAAAGGAAAGAAGGAATTGATTTGCTAATCCCCTCCCTCGAGGGGAGGGGAAGTGAAGGGGTGGGTGAAAATCAGCCCTTACCTCAACCCTCTCGTTTAGGAAAGGGCGCGAAACCGACTTATTCACAGAATATGATAAGCACCCTCACCCTCTCCCGCAAGAGGAGAGGGCAATCCACTTCACGCTTCACTCTTCACACTTCACTAAAAAAACAAGTCGCGTTTACTCTTGCGGAGGTTTTGATTACATTAGGGATTATAGGTGTGGTTGCTGCGCTCACTATGCCGTCTTTAATAGCAAATCATACAAAATCTGTTGTCGAGGCACGTTTAGAGAAGTTTTATTCCTCAATGAATCAGGCAATTCGTATGGCAGAACTTGATTACGGACCTAGAGAAACCTGGTTTGAGGATAATAATGACTTGGCATTACAAGAAGCTTGGATAAAAAAGTATATTGTCCCCTATATGAATATAGTGAAAACTGATACTGTTATTATAGGAGGTAGAAATGAATTTACTATGTATTTTGCGGATGGCAGTGCAGTAACTTTAGTTGCCGCAAATGGGCGAGATTGGTTTTTCTTTCCTGGTGATCCTGAAAGATGTATTTCTTCATCCCCTAGCCGTCATTATAAAGATTTTATAGGTCGTTGTGCTTTTGCATTTTATTACAATCCTGTACCAAAGTCTACCGGAGATGGTTTTGTACAGTGGAATTTTGAGCCTTATATGTCAAGCTGGGATGGCGAAGAAAGTAGCTTAAAAAATCATTCAACATACGGCTGTAATGAAAATTCAGGCTGGCCTGCATTTTGTACCCGCTGGATTCAGTATAACGGCTGGAAGATTCCTAAAGATTATCCTTTTAGAGTTAAGTATTGATAAATTGCCTTATATTTTAGCTTTAAGGGCAATAGTTTATTTTTATTAATTCATTTACCCTCATGTTTAAAGAGGTGAGGGTAAATGAAAAAATTTGTTTTATTATTATCATTAATGCTTTTGGCGTCAAGCAATGCGCAGGCAGGTATTTTGTCCAGAATATTCGGATTTGGCAATTACAACAGCGGTTATTATTACCCGCCTGTTGTAAGGTATTCAAATAGTTCTTATTATCGTCCACCGAGGTATAATAATTATTATTACAATAACAATTCATATTACAACAGAAATCCGTATAGCAGATACTACAACAGGTATCCTGGTAATTATTACAGGCGTCCTGTTATTTTGAGAACAAATGTCAAAAGAAGCATGAATGACTGTAGTGAAAAGCTTGTTGCAAACCAATTTTCAGGGATTGATAAATTAGAACGGAAAATTCTTTTACAAACTTACGAATATGATTCTGCCAAGAACCGTATAGAAAGGCTTGAGCAGAGAATATTCGGCGCTGCACAGCAGGGAGAGCTTGCTGAAAGATTTAAAACGTTAAAAGATTTGTCGAAAAATTATAAGGCTTATAACCCTGACAGCATGTATCAGGAACAGAATTATTCGGCGCAAAACTCTTACAGGCCGCCTATTTTTATGGGAAGTTCAGGTAGCGGATGGCAAAACACTCTATGGGGAAATTTTAAAAATCAGTTTGTAGGTATGCCGACAGGTTATACCCCTGCAATGGATCCTGCTTATATGGATTATTTTGAAGCTGAACGTGCTATGATGGGCGGTCATGGTGAATCTACAGATATTAGAACAAATACTGGTTATTACAGGGCAAACAGAGATCATGGAATGAGAACAGGTGTTACGATATTAGATTGACTTTCTGTTTAATATCATTAATATCATTCATATAGATGATTATATCACTTGTAAAATAAGTCATAATTATCTCAAAAGAGTGGTATAAAATGCCTTTCAGATACAGGTTGCAAAAAGTCCTAGATTTTAGAATTCGTAAAAAAGAAGAACAGCTTACAGTTGTTCAAAAAGCCCAGCAGGCAGTTTATGAGGCCGAGGAAAATATTAGAAAAAACGATGAAGAAATCAAAATGACAAAGCAAAATATGCGTCAGGCAGATCCCATGATGTATGAAACCTACGATAATTATTTGATATTTTTGTGGGATAAGGCAGAAAAACTGGAACAAATTCGCATAGAAGCTCAAAAAAAACTTGATGAAGAAAAGGCGATACTTGTAAAGCTTGAACAGGGCGTAAAAGTTCTGGAAAAGCATAAAGAAAAAAACAGAGAGGCTTATATCGCAGAAGAGAAAGCCGCGGAATTAAAACAATATTCAGAACTCGGTGTAACAAGGTATTTCAGGCAGAGTCAGGAAAGAGCCGAAGAAGAACAAGCAATTCTTAAACAGTTAGAAAAAATAGACGGAGGTAGTTATTAAAAAATGAATGTAAGTGCAGCATCCACAGCTACAGCGGCCGGTACATCCGGTGTAAGTTCGACACAATCAAGAACACAATCCAGTAATATAGAAAAAACTTCTGAAAAGTCTTTTAATGATGAGCTGAAAACTACTTCTGACAATGAAAATGTAGAGAAAACTTCAGACGCAAAAGAAAATAACAAAGTTTCTGAAGATAAAAAATCATCAGAAAAAGATACAAATAAAGAAGCAAACAAGCTTTCAAAAGAGCTTCAAAATCCTGATGATATTGTTCCGGACGAGATTTATAAAGGCGGAATTAATTTTACAGATTATAAATATAACATTGAGGGGCAGTCAATATTAACCCAGAATATTCAAAATCTTTTAAATACAAAGGATTTAATGTGCACTGTGAATAGTGCCGCTTCTTTTGATTATGATGTTATAAATATGTCTGACAGTGATGCAAACTTTTTTGCAAATCTCGTTCAAAATACCAATATGTCTATGAAAAGCATTGCTTCTCAGATTGATAATGCTGTGGGGTCGGGCGCAGAGAATATTCAGCAAAATGTAAAAGTTTCTTCTGTATTAATGGAAAAACTGTCAGAATCAATGAAGACAAATCAGCCTTTCAGAATTGACTTTGACAAAGATGTTTCTGTCATTATAAAGGTAAATAAAGACGGCTCTCTTGCTGCCAATTTTATTCCTGGCGATAAGGCTGTTGAGCAGTATTTGCGTAACAATATTTCATCGCTAAGGCAGAGATTTGATGAGCAGAACCTTCCTTATTCAGATTTAAGTTACAGTAATTCCCGCCGTCAGCAGCAGGAAAGACGAAGAAATAAACAAGGAGAACAGTAATGAACGATTCATTTATAACTGCACTCAATACCCAGAAATCAACAAATAACTGGATGGATGTTATCGCAAGTAACATGACAAATGTTTACACTCCCGGTTTCAGAGAACAGCAGGTTACGTTCAAAACATTTTTGGGCGGCGCAATTTCCGACGATTATGATAAAAAAATGGATCAGGGTAAATCTACCCCCGGTACTTCCAAAGAGAATTTATTTTTGGAAGGGAAAGGCTTCTTTCTTGTAAAAAATCCTGAGGGCAAAAGTATATATACAAGACTCGGAGAATTTGTTTTTGATAAAGAAGGCGTTTATAAAGACCGTTATGGCAATACTGTTCAAGGTTATATTTTGAATGATAAGGGTGAAATCATGCAGGGGACAAAATCTATTGCATCAGATCTTTATCAGGAAACAGTGATGAAAGGCGGAGCTGTTGACATTCCGACAACAAATATAAAATTATGGATTGATCCGAACAACGGTAAATTTTTAGGCAAATATGATGATTATGAAATTGGCAAAGACGGAACAATTTACGGAAAAGCAGATAATGGAAAACGTTCGGTACCTCTTTACAGAGTCGCATTAAGAAATTTTCATAATGCAGCTGCTCTTTATGAATTTGAAGATGGTCAGTTTTTAGAAACAGAAGAATCTGGAAAACCGCTTATGGGAATTGGTGAGATCAGATCAGGATTACTGGAACTGTCAAATGCTGATTTAAGCGCAAATATTTCATACTATCAAATGGCAAAATTACAAATGGAAGTTTCAAATAAATTGATTTCTTCAAACAAAGAATTGCTTGAAGAAGCTTTAAGACTGGTCGGAAATTAGTGTTTTAACTTATTATATGTTTTTTTTAGACTCCATAGTACAAAAGAGATGTTTCTCTTTTGTATTTTTTTTATTATATACTTGAAAAATTTTTTAAAATACTTTATAATAAAATAAACACAAGGAGTGAAAGTATGAAAAATTTAGTATGTGAATTGGGCGCAAATGCGCCTGTAATGGACGTTACGCACGTTCGGGGGGGGGGCACTCTAAGCACTCCTGCCAATAGTTTCGGGGTATTTAGCCGTTGTAAAAAGAGCGGATTTACGCTAGCGGAGATGATGGTCGTGATGTTAATCATGAGTATCATTTTGGCGGCCATGGCG
>CALVEO010000068.1 GCA_944326615.1 Candidatus Gastranaerophilales bacterium
AAGCGATATTACGAATGAAATTTATAATATTTGTACATTCATTAAAGCGACTTATGCACAGTCGTAAGCTGTAATGGGTGGAGCGGCTACGCTCCTGGGATAAACATAAATCTTTCAAGCAAAACAGGTGCGAGGGATAAGAAGTTAAGTAAATCTGTACTGGATTATGAGAATACCCGAGTGCGTTGGCTGAACAAAGCGATATTACGAATGAAATTTATAATATTTGTACATTCATTAAAGCGACTTATGCACAGTCGTAAGCTGTAATGGATGGAACGGCTACGTTCCTATTTTACCTGATTTCTTCCGCTATTTTTTGCGGTATATAATTTTTTATCAGCACTTTCTATAATCGCAGGTGCTGTATCTCCGTCAAACGGGAATGTTGCAACCCCTAAGCTTATTGTAACATGTGTTTCTTTATCACCAGTAAGTTTAAATTTTTTAGATGCAACACGTTCGCAAATTTTTTGAGCTGTAGAAAAAGCTTCATCTTTTCCTGTGTTAGGCAGAATTATACTCATTTCTTCTCCGCCATATCTGCATACTATATCTGTAACGCGGACATTTTTCTTCAGAGTTTGTGCAACCTGTCTTAATACTGCATCGCCTGACTGGTGTCCGAATGTATCATTAAATTTTTTGAAAAAATCAATATCAATAATAATGAGCGAAAAATTACTGCTGTAACGCTTTGCCTGTTCTACCTGCATTCTGATTTGCTCCTGAAAATACCTGTGGTTATAGAG
Organism: Candidatus Gastranaerophilales bacterium; assembly: GCA_944326615.1. GTDB lineage: Bacteria > Cyanobacteriota > Vampirovibrionia > Gastranaerophilales > Gastranaerophilaceae > Stercorousia. Next base: position 753 of record CALVEO010000068.1, read on the forward strand.
CTCTGTCAGGCCGTCAGTTGTTGCAAGAATATACTGCTGTTCAAAGTCGCGGGATTTTATCAGGTATTTTACAATATAAGCAACAGTAAAAGCGCCAATTGAAAATATCAGAGGATAAACAAGCTCAAGCCATAAATTTTCAAATTTCATTGCATAATAAGCTATCAAAATATAAATAAGATAAGTTGATAAAGACATCATTGATGCTGCAAATGCCGAACTTACTCTTGTTACGACTGAGGCAATTAAAAGCGCAAGCAGAATACTTAACGCAATTGTGTACCCCTTATTAACTTTTCTGATAAAATTGTTATCTATAATGTTATTTACATAAGTTGCCTGGACTTCAACACCCGGATAAATTTTCCCAGCAGGAACGGTTTTTATGTCAAAAAGACTTGCTGCTGTTGTGCCAAAATAGACAATTTTATTTGTAAAATTGTAATCCATTTCTGTTTTTTCGCCTTTAACAGCTTTAATAAGCTGGTACATTGGAATGTAGGTATATGTTCCTGCAGGTCCGTACCAGTTGAGAATAGCACTTCCGTCATCATCTAAATATATTTTTCTTTTCCCTAAAATAAAATTTGAATGTTTATCTATTTCAAATGAATTTTGATTTTCTCCCAGATAATTTAGTCCTACTCTTAAAGCAAGCTGCGGGTAGAATTTATCTTTGTATTTAACAACAAGAGGCATTTTTCTTAAAATACCGTCATCCGAGCGTGAAACATTTATAATTCCGATATTCGGAGTTGCATTAAGAATTCCTTCCAGAATGAGCCTGCAATTTTTAAACGTGAGCTGATGAAAATCAATCTTAGACTTATTCTCTATGTTTATGCTCATTTCTTCTGGTAAGTCAGGCGGGGTGCGCAAATCTGCCGACTGATTGTCAAGGTTCATGGATGTAAATATGTTTTTGTATTTTTTGAAAGCGCTGATTAATTCTTCATCAGCTTGATTTTTACTTTTCAGCGATTTTACAAACATTAGATCAAAGACAATTGATTTGGGACTCTGTTTTTCCAAGTAATTTATAATATTAGCATAAGTATCCCGCGGCAACGGCCATTCCCCGTAAGTATCAAGTATGTATTCATAGGTCGCATCGTCAATTGCGACAATAACAATATCTTTACTCGGTTTTTTATGGCCTTGATTTATTAATATGCTCTGTCTGAGATCAAATGTTCTGTTTTCTATTGTATCAATGAATGTACTTAAATTTGCATTTTTTAAAACGAGGAACGCAAAAATAACAAAAAATATTAGCCCTAATGCATATGATATTTTTTTAAACATATCTCTCTATCTTAATTATACTAATCTTATTCTATCAGTATAATAAATTTTAAAAGATTTGGCAACTTATGCGTATCAGAGTTTTTACTGATCAGTATTAAAAGGCTTTGTCATGCGGCTGTTTGTAATATTTTCAAGAATAAATTTTTTTTCAAGTATAAAATTATTAACCTTTAGTATTTCTGTTGAATATGATAACTCATCGGGGTTTTGCAGATATCTCAATAAACATTTTTCGTGCAGATTCATCTAGTAATCACCTTTTTACAAAATCTATAACATATAACTTTTTTATTATGACAACATTAAGAAAAATTAACATCGGACATATGCATGAGATTTTAATCTGCTTGCACTTTTTTATTTCTGTTGTATTATATAGGTAGTCGAATTATAAAAGTAATCAAGTTTGGAATCTTGAGAAAAAGAAAGAGGTTAAAAATGAAACAAGGAATTCACCCTGATTATAAGAAAACTGTTATCAAATGTGTTTGCGGTAACGAAATTGAAACAGGTTCTATTAATGATAATATTACAGTTGAAATCTGTAATCACTGCCATCCGTTCTACACAGGCCAGCAGAAAATTTTAGACTCTGAAGGGCGTGTTGAAAGATTTAACAAACGTTACGGCAATAAAAAAGCTTAATAATAGTAATTTAATTGTTAGAAAAAATTTACATTATACCACTCTTATATTTAAGAGTGGTATAATTGTTTTAATAGATTGGAGAGGATTTATGGAAAATAACAACAAACCTGTGGTAAATTTAATTTCAAAACCGGAAAATATGCTCAAAACTGTTTATACAGCATGCAGAACATGTTACAGTGCGGATTATCCTATAAATATTTATAACAGCACTGATGATAAAGAAAAAATGCTCAAACTTATTGAAAGAGTAATTTCATCCGGACATTATTCAACAATAGAACATATTCAGGTAAGTTTTGCTATTTCTAATGTATCGCGTGCCTGTACACATCAGCTTGTAAGGCATAGGCACATGTCTTTTTCCCAAAAATCCCAAAGATATGTAAAAGAAAAAGGGCAGTTTGATTACATAATTCCTCCTACAATAGAGAAAAATCCTGAGCTGAAAGATAAATTTGTTGAATTTATGAATAAAATTTCGAAGCAGTATCAGGAGTTTGTGGAAGCAGGTATTCCTGCAGAAGATGCAAGATTTGTTCTGCCGAATGCTGCATCAAGTTCTCTTGTGGCAAGTTTGAATTTAAGAGAAATGATTCATCTCGCAAATTTAAGATTATGTACGCGTGCGCAATATGAAATCAGAACTATGGTTAAGATGATGTGTGATGAACTTGTTAAAGAAGAACCTTGGTTAAAGCCTTATCTTGTTCCAAAATGTGAACGCCTTGGATTTTGTGATGAAGATAAATCATGCGGACGTAAACCAAAATTCGACGAACTTGTATCAAAAACGGGTGTGTAAGTTTAATGGAATTTATTTTTAATCCTATTATTATATCTGTCATTTTACTTTGCATATTGTGTTTATGCAGGGTTAATGTTCTGCTGGCGTTAATTGTTTCTGCAATTGTTGCAGGAAAAATCGCCGGAATGCATGCAGGACAGATTATGGATGTTTTTATAAACGGAATGGGGCAGAACAGTGAAACTGCATTGAGTTATATTCTGCTTGGAACATTTGCAGCAGCTATGGCACATACAGGTCTTGCGGATGTGCTTGCAAAAAGAATTATTCTGCTTATAAAAAATAATAAATTTATTTTACTTTTGATTTTAACGCTTCTGGCATGTGCATCGCAGAATTTAATTCCTGTGCATATTGCCTTTATTCCCGTTATAATTCCGCCTTTAATTTCTGTAATGAATAAATTAAAACTTGACAGGCGTGCGGTTGCCTGTGCTCTTGCCTTCGGGCTTGTAACACCTTATATAGTATTTCCTGCAGGTTTCGGGTTGATTTTTCAGCGGCTTCTTGCAGATAATATGAGCATAAACGGTATGAAAGTTACGGTTACAGATGTTTGGCATTCTGTTTGGATTTTGGGGCTGGGACTTTTGTGCGGGCTTTTATGGGCTGTATTTATATCTTACAGAAAACCGAGAGAATATGAAAATATTAAATTCAGAGAAGAAAGACGGCGTTCATTGCGTTTTACTGGCAGTCATTATATAACACTTCTTGCGGCTATTGCGACTCTTGCAGTTCAATTGTGGACAAAATCTTTGCCTTTGGGGGCTTTAATCGGTTTAACCATAATTTTTGGCACACGTGCAATTGATCCTAAAAAGATGGATATTCTCATAAATGAAGGTATAGGACTTATGGGGTATGTAGCGTTTGTAATGCTTGTTGCCGCAGGTTTTGCCGGAGTATTAAAATCAACGGGAAGTATTGACACTCTGGTTAACGGCCTTATACCTTTTATGATGGGCTCCAAGCTTCTGGCTTCGTTTTTAATGCTTGTAGTAGGCCTTTTTATAACAATTGGTATCGGCACTTCTTTCGGAACAATACCGATTTTAGCGGTTTTGTTTGTCCCTGTATTCATTCATCTCGGATTTAATCCTATGGAAGCAATTGCAGTATTTGCATCTGCTGCTGCGCTCGGGGATGCTGGGTCTCCTGCATCAGGGACAACACTTGGGCCTACGGCAGGTTTAAATATTGATGGACAGCATGAACATATAAAAGATACATGTATCCCAACATTTTTGCATTATAATATTCCATTGTTTATTTTTGCACTGCTTGCGGTTTTATTATTTTAAAAAGTAATTGTTAATAGAATATAAATTTCAAAATTCTTCCGCCGAATGAATCCGGTAAATTATGAGTGTATATATTAAAATTTTCAATATCTATACGTGCATTATCTATACTTAAATCTTTTACGGCAATTTTATTTTTCCATAGAACATAAGATAATGACAGCTGATCCTTGAATAGTTTTCAATCATATTCCACCATTCATTATTTTTTTTGTAAAAGGTGTATTGTGTTTTCTATACATTATGTTAGTTTCATTTAATCCGTAACTTTTTTGCATATTATTCGTAAGCAAATAATTTTCAACTTTTTGCAATATCTCTTCATCATCATGCTTTTTTTTACAGCTTCAAGTTCTTCAAATATACAATCCCTTAAATTATGTTCCGGTATCAAAATATCTGCATTTCTAATATTAATTATTGCAAAAAGTTTATCAGTCAAAATATCAAGATTTGCATCTATCCATAAACTTTCACTGCAATCAGGAAAAAGTATATGCGGGTGTAGTTTGTGCCATCTGGCATTCCTTGTGTTATCAAGTTCAGCAAATTGCATTTTTCTGATTTCCCACATTCCAAGATGTTTAAAGCGCAGTAATTTTTTGTTATTGGTAAAGCAGACATAACGCCAGTCTTTTGCATAGTATGTTTGAATTATCGGCATAAAATCGTATTGACCTGATATACAGGTGTAAATTACTTTTGTATTTTTGCTGTGTTTTTTAATTCTTATAAACAGATTTTTTAATGTTTGAAGCCGGTTCGGTCTGGTTAGAATATTGTGTATTTTATATGCTGTTAATGGTATAAAACTGAATTTGCCGAACTTGGCGCGGATTATATCTTTAATTGTGGTAAGAAATGGCAACTCATTTTTATATATTGCCTTACCCCATTTTTTATAGAAAATTTTAACGTTGCGTGCCATTAAAATTTTGCGTTTTTTACCAAAACTGCGATTCCTTTTGTGTTTTACATACAAGTTATCAATAAGTACGCACTTTTTCTTCTCTTACTTTTAGACAAAAATCAACTTCTTCATAATATCCATCACCATAAATCTCATCAAATAATCCGTATTTATCAATGAACGATTTCCTGATACAGAAGCAAAATCCTTCCGAGTTATTTAATTCAGGATAAACAGGTTCTTTTGAAAATAAAATATTGTTTATAACTCCTGAGGGTAGAATTTGTGGTATAAAATAAGTCGCACTATTTGATGCAATCGGTGATGCTGTTATAATTTCAGAATTTTGCTCAAAACATTTTAGTATTTTGTCTGTAAATTTTTCCGGAATTTCACAATCACTGTTTAGTAGTACAATTATTTGCGCGTCAGTTTTAGTTACTGCCTTATTGCAGTTTTTTAAGTAGCCCAGATTTTTTTCATTTCTAAAAAGAGTTAATTTATTCGGGTATTTTGAGCATATTTTTTTAGAAAAATTCCAGTTTTTTGATTAGAGCAATCGTCTGCTATTATTACGTTACCACGATTAAAATCAAAGTTTTTAAGAATACTTTTAATACACGCTTTTGTCT
>CALVEO010000069.1 GCA_944326615.1 Candidatus Gastranaerophilales bacterium
TTCTAATGAACTTCTCCATTGCTTAATCTCTTCCTTGCTCAGATATTCAGACATTCATTAATCTCCTATAAACTATAATATAATATTTGTCTCTTTACATTTTATAATGTAGCATAAACCATGACTTGTGGCGCAAAATGTTTCATAACGTAAATTTTTATTTATTTACGTAACAATTCAGGTATATAAATAAGATATTAGTTTTAAAATAATAAAAAATGAGATTACATAAGGTAATCTCATTTAATTTTTATGAAGTGCAATTTTGTTATGCATTAAATGCTTTAAACAGTTCTTTTAAAACTTCCTGCCCTTTGAGCATTGATTTGTAGTCCAGATATTCATTTTTTGAGTGCATATTGCAAACAGTTGCAAGACCTAACAAATAAGGTATAAATTTGTCATTATTTGCATTTGTTTCATTTGCGTAAATATGAGTTTCGGCTCCTGCGTGGAATGAAGTTATATCAGGTTCTACGCCGGCTTTTCTTGCTGAGGCTTCAAAAAGTATCGGAATATAATCATCATCAGATTTTTCAAACGGCGGCAGATGTTCTTCAAATTCTATTGCGGCTTTTGCAATATCTTTATTTTTAATGTTGAATTCATCAACCGTAAGTGTCATTTTGTTTTTTAATTCTTCTTCTTTTTTTCTGCTTGAGCTTCTTATTGAGTAGCTGACTTCAGCATCGGTGTTAATAATATTTGTAACATTGATATCTCCTGCTGAAATTCCGCCTAAGTTGCAAGATGTAATTACTGTTCCTTCCTCTTCATAAAAAACTCCCTGCGGCAGGTTAGAAATTAAATCTGCAATAAGTTTTGCGGCATTAGCTCTTGTTTTGTCTCCGATATCAATGCCAGAATGCCCGCCTTTAAAGCTGTGAACTTTTATTTTAGCTAAAGTGTAGCTTGCGCCTGAAACTTCGCACTGGCCTAATGTGTCGCTATCGAGTACCAGAACATATTTAGATTTAAAGTTTTTTAAATTTGCGTTTCTTATTCCTGACAGTCCGTTTTCTTCATCGCGGGTAAACATAACTTCCAGACCGCCATGCATCATTGTTGATTTTGCAAGGTTTTTTGCAAAATAAAGCGCGTTTGCAACACCTGCTTTATCATCTCCGCCTAAGGTTCTGTCTATTGCGTGAATAAATCCGTTTTCGTCCACATAAGTTTTAATGGGGCTGTCGTCCCCTATTACATCCATGTGGGCTGAAAGCATCAAAGGTTCTTTTGAATTGTCGGTTGCCGGAATATTTATAATTACATTTTTAAAGTCATCAAATTTGCAGTCAATTCCTTCATTATCGCAATAGTTTTTAATCCATTCTGCAATTTTTTCTTCGTGCATAGAAGGGGATGGCACTTCTGCAAGGCTGCAGAACAAATCTACAAGTTCGTGTTCTTTTCTTATATTTTCTATCATTATCATAATTTTATCCTCTCTCTTACTGCATTTATTTTATCACTTTTTTACAATTTCGCAATACTTCCGAAATTAATAGCAATTTTTTTAGTAATAAATAGTTTATTTATATATCGGGGAAAATAAAAAAGGAGAAAATTATGGTTTCTATAGGGCGCCTTATATTTAAGGCTACAGGTGTTATGTCTAACCGCGGTCTGGTTAAAAACAGCAGCAAAATCGGGACTGCTATTGCAGAAAAAATGTGGCAGTCAGGTGGAAAGATTGAAAGTGCCGATGTTCACAAAATAATTTCTGATACAATTGGGAAAAAAGCGTCCAGTAAAATAAAATTTCTTAATTCAAGAGAATCTGCGCAAGATTTCATGTTAAAACAAGGATTGAAACAAAAAGATATAAATCAGGCTTTTGATGCCTGTGCAGCTCTTACAGCACCTGAAAAATATCGAAGGCATGCAAGAATATATATAAATGAACCTTATTTAAACTCTCTGGCAGAAGAAAATCCTGTATTGCCTGCTATAGTTGGTACAAATGCTCTCGCTCATGAAATACAGCATGCAATAAGCTTTACTTCAGGATATCTAAGTGTTCCAAAACTTATTGGAAAATTTAAATTTGGGCGTAAGATGATTGATAAAGCTAATGAAAAATCATTAAAATATAATTTGCAAGCTAAATATATGGATTTATACACTATGGCTGTTAAAAAATATAATGCGGGAATGTCTTTGAACGTTAAAGATATTAAAGAGTTGTTATATTCCAAAGGAATTCTAACACCTGGTAAAGATAAGGAAAATACATATATTTTAAGATACTTAAAAAAAGTATATGCTGATGAAGTTCGTTCTTATTCAGTCGGCTTTGATGCTTCTGCAAAATATGCGGGTACTGAGGTTCCTGCTGAAGCGAAGAATGTTATAGCATTATTTGATACTTTGTCTAAAGGTGCAGGAGAAGAACTCAACCATGTACGATTAAATCAAGTTAAACAAACTTTGGGTATTAAACCGGATATGTCTCGGGAAGAGAATATAATAAGGCAATCCCAAGAAAGTGAAAGATTAGCTGCTGAGTTATTGTCGCGTTTTTCTGAAACAATCAAAAATTCAAAATCAAAACCTATTTCGTTTAATTAATATCTACCACACTCACTCCGTCGCCGCCTTCGGCGTCTTCTCCGGGACGGAATTTTGCAACATAAGGTGATGTTGATAAAAAGTCTCTTACTGCAGATTTTAAGGCACCTGTTCCATGCCCGTGAATTATTGTTACACAGGCAAGGTTTGCAAGGCTTGCTTTATCAAGATAAAATTCAAGACTGTCAAGGGCATCTTCCACCTTGTAGCCCCGTAGATCCAGTGTGCTTGAAATATTTGTTTTGTGAAGTTCAAATTTTTCAAGCGAACCCGGTCTGTATACATTTTCTTTTTTCTCAAAAGCGGAGTCGTAAGGTGCCAGTTTATCGCATTTAATTTTTGTTTTAAAGTTGCCCATTTGAACGGTAATGTAATTATTTTTGTCAGGCAGAGAAAGTACGGTTACGGACTGATGAAGTTCTTTGAGAATTAATTTGTCGCCTGTTTTAACACTATTCCAGTCAATTTCGGCATACTTCTGTTTTTCATCAAATTTTGAAAGTTCACCGCGGAATTTCTGTTCTGTCTGCGCAAGTCTTGCATAAGATCTGCGGGCAATTTTTTCTGATTTTTCGCGTCTGAGTTCATCAAGAATTTGTTTAATTTCGCCTTTTGCTTCAAGCAGTTCGCGGTCAAATTTGTCTTTGATAATTTTTACTGTTTTCTTTTTGTCTTTTTTGACCTGTTCAAGAGAATTTTCATATTCTTCTTTCAAATTTTGGGAAGTTTCTTTTAGATTTTGCGCTTCTTCAAGGTTATGAGCCAATTTTGCCTGTGTTTCCTGCAATTTTTCAACAACAAGAATTGAAGGGTCTTTTGTTGATACTACGATATTTTTTGCTTTGTCTGTTAATTCTTTATCAAGACCTAGATTTGCCGCTATAGATATTGCATTGCTTAAACCAGGTATTCCGATAAGAAGTTTATAAGTCGGTTTCAGACTTTCCGTATTAAATTCTACAGACGCGTTTTTGAAATACGGATTAAGATATTCAAGTGCTTTTAATTCCCCGTAGTGAGTTGTAATCGTTGATAAAGCTCCTTTTTGTGCAAGTTTTTCCAGTATCACCTGCGCAAGAACAGCACCTTCTACAGGATCAGTTCCGGCGCATATTTCGTCTAAGATTACAAAGGATTTCTCATTACTCTGTTTTAAAATTTCTATAATATTTGTCATATGAGATGAAAATGTAGAAAGGTTTTGCAAAATGCTTTGATCATCTCCGATATCGGCAAACACATTTTCAAACGGATAAACTTTTGCATTTGTACAGGGAAGAAACATTCCTGCTTTTGCCATAAGAATAAAAAGCCCGATAGTCTTTATTGTAACTGTTTTTCCGCCGGTGTTTGAGCCTGTTATGATAACTGATTTGTAATCTTTTCCGATTTCAAAGTTATTTGTTACAACATTTTCAACGTTATCAATCAATAGTGGATGCTTCATATTTTCAAATTCAAGGAATTTGTGAGTAACAATTTCCGGCTCCGTTGCGTGAATTTTTATTGCATATCTGGCTTTTGCAAAATGATAGTCAATTGTTGCAAGAATTTGTTCCGTTAAAACAAGCTCCCTTATTTTATCTTTAACAAGAGATGTCAGCCCTGCAAGAATTCTCACCATTTCAGAATGAATATTGGATTTAATTTCTCTGATTTTGTTATTTAGAGGGACTATCTGCTGCGGTTCTATATAAAATGTTTTGTTTGTCGCAGAAACATCGTGGACAATCCCCGGTACTTTGCTTTTTGAAGATGCCATTACCTGAAAAACTATTCTGTCATCGCGTGTTGTGTAAATATTTTCCTGAAGGTGTTTTGAAAAATCAGGAGAATTTAAAAGCGAATTTACGGTATTTTTTAAATTTTTTTCATTGTCGCGTAAAGCAGAATAAAGCCCTTTTAGTTCTTGGGTTGCATCCTGTTTTATATTCAAATTTTCATCAAAAGTCGAAAAGATTTTATCTTCCAGCTCTTTGTCAACGGTTAAATTTATTGATGCAATTCTTATTATCGCATCAGCAGGAAGATTTTCATAGAGAAATTTTTTGACACGTCTTGATGTACGTAATGTTTTTGCAACATCAATTAATTCTTCTTCTGAAAGATAAGTTGAGCTGATATTTTGTTTTATTTTTTCCATATCGGCAACAAATTCTATCGGAATATCTGAAGGCATATCAAGGATAAATTTTGCTTCTCCGGTGCATTTGAGTTCGTTTTTGATTTTTATAATATCCTCAAACGGCAGAGTTCTAAGGCAGATTTCTCTGCTTTGCTTTGTTTTTGCATAATTTGAGAGTTTTTCCGCTATTTTATCAAATTCGAGAGATTTTCGGCTTTTTTCAATGATGTCCATAATTATATTTAAAGACATAAACAGCTTAATTACAATGATTTATTAACTTTTTTTGATATTCTTGCATTAAAGATTTTTTGAAAGTAAAATATAATAAGATTCCGAAACAAGTTCGGAATGACGTTTTATTTGTAAGGGGAGAAAGATGGCAATTGAAAGACAACATGTAAAAGAACAGGATAAAATTGAAAGAAGACATAATTTTGAACCCGTTGAAAGTAATTTAACCGAAGTGCAGGTGAAGCTTGAAGCATCAAGATGCTTACACTGTAAAAATCCGAGATGTGTGGCAGGCTGTCCTGTTAACATTCAGATACCTGATTTTATAAAAGCAATTAAAGACGGGGATTTGAATAAAGCAGGAGAAATTATCCGCCAAACAAGTATGCTCCCGTCAGTCTGCGGCCGAGTCTGCCCTCAGGAAAGACAATGCGAAGGTCAGTGCATTTTAGGAATTAAGGGCGAACCTGTTGCAATCGGGGCATTGGAAAGATATGTTGGCGATAACACAAAAGCTGAAATGCCTGAAATTAAACCGTCAGGTAAAAAAGTTGCTGTTGTAGGATCAGGCTGTGCCGGAATGACTGCGGCTTGCGATTTGAGAAAAGCAGGACATGATGTTGAAGTTTTTGAAGCTCTGCACGAACTCGGCGGAGTTTTAAGATACGGTATTCCACCCTTCAGATTACCGCGTGTTGTGCTTGATAGAGAAATTGAAAACTTGAAAGCTATGGGTGTAAAATTCCATACCAATGTTGTTGTCGGAAAATCTATTACGCTGAAACAATTAAAAGAAGACGGTTTTGATGCAATATTTATCTGCTCTGGAGCAGGATTGCCAAAAATGCTGCATGTACCCGGCGAAAACCTGAACGGTGTATTTTCAGCAAATGAATTTTTAACAAGAGTAAACCTTATGCACGCAGGTCAGCCTGACAGCCCGACTCCTTTAAGAGTTGGCAAAAAAGCTGCAATATTCGGCGGCGGTAACGTTGCGATGGATGCTGCAAGAACTGCAGTTCGTGTAGGTTTTGAAGAAGTTTATATCATTTACAGGAGAACTGAAAAAGAACTTCCGGCACGTCTTGAAGAAATTAGGCACGCAAAAGAAGAAGGTGTTGTATTTAAATTTTTATATGCTCCTAAAGAAATTATCGGAGAAAACGGTTATGTAAAAGCTGTTGAATTGGAAGTTATGGAGCTAGGTGAACCTGATGAATCAGGTAGAAGACGTCCTGTTTCAACAGGAAAAACAGAAATTATGGATCTTGATACAGTAATTGTAGCATTAGGTACAGGACC
>CALVEO010000070.1 GCA_944326615.1 Candidatus Gastranaerophilales bacterium
TCCTCCAGAATGTAAAAAGTTTGAGAATTCTCTCAAACTTCCGGGGGTACTTTTCTCAATCTCTCTGATAATCTACAATAACTTCTTTCAACAAAAATATATAAAATAATTTTTATCAAAAAGCTCAAATGTAAACATAATTTAAACTTCCGACTAGCTTCCGAGTTTGAAGGTGTGGAATTTCAAAACGGACTTTTTGTCCGGAAAGTGTCATCGGAAAATGTGGCGATATATTTAGGTTATCGCGATTTGGGCAGATTTATATAGGAATTTTACGGTAAAATTGTGGACAATAAAGTGACTTTCTGAGTAGTTTCAGTCAACCACTTGGAAGGGGGTTAAAGTCAAACACAAAGCCGAAAGACGGCAGAAAAATATTTTTTCAAATGTCCCATTAAAACCCATTCAAAAAAATCAAATTCCTGCAATGTCTGTTCAATGATAGCTACACAAGCCGATTGCCCGAAATAATCGCACCATCTGTCATACGCAAAACACTCACTTTATTACAACCCACCCAGTAACTGTCCAGAAATTAGACAAACATAAAATAAAGGAGATGTCACTTGACACATCTCCTTTATGGCTCCCCAGGTTGGACTCGAACCAACAACCTACCGGTTAACAGCCGGTTGCTCCGCCATTGAGCTACTGAGGATTATGTAAACCGCAACTTAAATCAGTCGGGGCTTATGTATTTATTATATAATAAAAAATTTTTATTGTAAAGTCTTTTTTATAATTTTTTTTAGTAAATTAAATTTTTATTTTATTCGCTGGGTTCTGTTGTTATACTGGAAAGCTTTATGAGCTTTTCAAAATCGGAATAACGCGAACCAAGTTCGGAGAAAGTACCGATATCGACAATTTCTCCGTCTTTCATGTAAATAAGTTTATTGCATGTTTTAAGTGTTGATAGTCTGTGAGCGATTGCTATTATTGTTTTTGATTTGCTGATATGTTTTAACATTTCGGTTATTTCGTTTTCAACCTGTACGTCAAGAGCTGATGTTGCTTCATCAAGAATGATAATTTGAGGGTCTCTGTAAAGTGCTCTTGCAATTGCAAGACGCTGTTTTTGTCCTTGAGACAGCCCGTTTGAACCTATTATAATATTAGAATTTATTCCGTCAGGATAATCCTTTATAATATCATAGATTTGTGCTGCTTTTAATGCTTTTATAACTCCTTCATCATCTATGTTTTCAAATCCCCATGCTACATTTTCTTTTATTGATTTATCTAAAATATTAATTTGCTGGGGAACATAGCCTATTAAATGCCTGAAGCATGCAAAATTGTTTTGATTTAACGGCAAGCCGTCTACAAGAATTTCTCCTGAATCTACTGGAAGCAAACCGGTTAAAACATCTGCAAGAGTGCTTTTCCCCGTTCCTGAAAGCCCTATTATGCCGATAAAATCACCTTTCTTAATATCAAAAGAGATGTTTTTTAAAACCTGTTTCGCGCCATTGTATGAAAAACATATATTTTTAAAGGTTATTTTATTTTTAAATTCAATATTGTCTTGAGTTAAAAAGTTTGACTTTTGGAAATTTTCAAGATTACATTTCTCAAATTCATTATTGATATTTTTAACTATATTTCTTGTAGCATTAATATTAAGTATAGATGATTGAATTCTGTTCAGAGCAGGAGCAATTCTAAATAGTGCTGCAATGACGATAGCGAAAGATGCTACAAGTTCAGAAGAATTTTTATCGGTTGACATTTGCATAGAAAGTATACAGGCTAAAATCAATAAAGCTGTAACGATAAGCATTTCTATAATATAAGGAGGGATTGAATTATAAAACCCCTGCTGAGTTTGTATTTGCCTGAATTGTTTTTCATTTTCCAAATATTTATCAAAAAATATTTTTTCTGCCGATAATATTTTTAGCTCTTTTATATTCATTATATTTTCAAGCAAAGATGATTTATAATTCCTATAAACACTGTTCATTGAAGAATTTAGGAGAGATATTTGTTTTTTGAAAAATTTATTTTGGATATAAAGGGCTGATACTGTAAAGACAATTGTTCCCAAAGCAGGTATGGGAAATTTAATGAATAATAAACCTATTATCATAATTATAATTACAGTATTTGTTAAAAGATTAAGCCCCCGCATTATAAATCCATCCACTGAGGTATTACATAGGTTCTCAATGGTGTGCAATTTGCTGCTGCTTGAAGTTTGCATTGTTTCTTTGTAAGGTGCATAAAGATAATACTTCATAAATTTTGATGTTATATCTTTTTTCCAATCACTTACAAATTTATTTTGAATATATTGAACATAAATCATATATAAATTTTTTGCAATAAATATTAAAAGTACACATAATCCTAGAATAAGTGCTGATGTTACAGAGTTATCAATATTTAAGCAGGGAATATGTATAGTTTTTGAAAAATTCTCAGGACTTATTATCATAAGCATAAAAGGGTAAACAAGTGCAACACCCAGAAGTTCCAGAATGCCAGCAATTAAAGATAGTATTATAAATCCTGATAAACCTGCATAGTGTCCTTTCCCGTAATAGGAAATAAATTTTCTGTAATTTTTGAATTTCATATAAACCTTATTTAATTATTAAGATAATAGCAATTTTTTTATATATAATATATAATCATGGTAAAGGAAGGAGTTAATTATGTCAAATCCTATATTAAATGAAAACAGGTTTTCACCGCAGGAGAGAATTCTTGATGGGGAGCCGATGACGGTGTCAGGTACTGTAAATAAAGTTTTAATGTTATTTGCATGTTTGATTGCAGGTGCAGGAATAAGTTTGTATTCATTGTTTACGAATGCAGCAATTGTTCCGGCATTATTGATCGGCGGCAGTATACTTGGTTTTTTGCTTGTTTTATTCACTTGCTTTAATATTAGAATCGCTAAATATACAGCAGCTCCGTATGCTTTTATGGAAGGTCTTGTTTTAGGAGCATTTTCAGCATTTTTTGAAGCTCAGTGGCATGGAATAGTTTTACAGGCTATACTTGGGACATTTGCGGTTTTGTTTGTAATGCTTATGCTTTATAAGGCAAGAGCAATCAGGTATACGGAAAAATTTCAGGCTGTATTGATGACTTGTATGTTTTCAATTCTTGCAATTTATTTAATCCAGATTATTGCATCATTTTTCGGACGCGGAATTCCTCTTATATGGGAATCAGGTGCTGTAGGAATAGGATTTAGTCTGTTTGTTGTTGTGATTGCAGCTATGTCTTTAATTCAGGACTTTTTCTTTATAGAGTCGGCATCTCAAAATATGCTGTCTAAAGATTATGAATGGTATGGAGCTATGGGGCTTATGATTACTCTTGTATGGCTTTATACTGAAATCTTAAGACTGCTTGCAAAATTAAACAGCAGAAATTAGTTAAGTTTATATTAAACAACGGGAAAAGGACTCTGAATAAATGAGTCCTTTTTTATATCAATTCTCCATAAATATTACCGTTTTTATAATTTATTATTTTTATTTTTTGCAGAGTATTAAACAATTTTTCATCTTTAGAATTTATTAGAACTGGCAGGTAATTTCTTGTAACCCCTTTGAGTATGCCTGTTTTTTTATCAGGATGTTTTTCTATTAAGATTTCATGCTCTTTATTTATATTTTTATTGATGAATTCCGTATATTTTATAAAGCACAGAGCTTTAACAATATCCGCTCTTATTTGTCTAATTTTTTCATCAACCTGATCTTGCCTTTGTGCACCTATTGTTCCTTCCCTGATTGAGTAAGGGAAAACATGAATTTTACTTAGTCCGGATTTTTTAAGATTGTCTATGGTTGTATGAAAATCTTCTTCTGTTTCTCCGGCAAACCCGGTTATTATGTCACTTCCGAGAAACGGCAGGTCAAACATTGAATTTATTTTGTCTATCTGTTCAAGATATTCTTCAACCGTATAAAATCTGTTCATAGAACGCAGAGTTTTGTTGCATGCTGATTGAAGCGAAAGATGAAAATGCGGACAGAATTTATTTGATTTTGATAAAAAATCAAGCATCTCATCTGTTATTTCATGCGGATTTAAAGAACCGAGCCTGTAGCGTGCAATAGTTGTGCGGGCTTCAATTTCTTTCAGCAAATCAAGCAGGGTCAATCCTTTTTCTTTTCCCCACAGTCCTATATGAATACCTGTCAGCACTATTTCTTTAAAACCATGCTTCGAAAAATAATTAATTTGATTTATTACAAAATCGACATCAGCACTTCTGCTTTTTCCTCTTGCGAAGGGAATAATACAATATGAGCATCTGTTGTCACATCCGTCCTGAATTTTAACACTTGCCCTTGTTTTAGTCATATCTTTAAGAGAGACTTCATCAAACTCTGACATTTGCATAATGTCGCCTGCAATACATTTTAAATCTTTATTTTGCATTTGATTTATTGTTTCGTACAAATGCAATTTTTCATCATTTCCGACTACAAAGTCTATATATTCATTTTCCAGCAACTTTTCTTTTTCAACCTGGGCAATACAGCCTGTTAAAATTGTAATCACATTTGGATTTTTGTGCTTTGCATTACGCAGAATATACATAGCTTCATTATCACTTTTATGCGTAACAGTACAGGAATTTAGTATGTAATAATCAGCATCTTCTAAGTGTTTAGTCTCAGCTATTCCGTTTTTTTCAAGGTTTTCGGCTATTATTGAACTTTCAAACTGATTTGCTTTACAGCCCATTGTGTGAATATAAAAATTTTTCATATCCTGATAATATAGAAAATATATTCTTTTGTAAATATTCTTAACAATAAAAAAAATTTCTAGCAAAAAATTTTACTTTTTGGTTTTAATAAAGTATAATCAATTTGTGAAAGTGAAGGTGTGTGTATGCAAATTTCAGCAATCAGCCCGAATTTTCAGGGCAAACGCGACAGAATAGATGAACTTATAAGTTTAGATGATGCATCTGTTCAGCGTATAGCTTATATGAAAACATTGTCCCACTCTGATGAAAAGAAACATAATCGTATAACGAATGGTCTTATTGCTGCTTCTCCTGTTGCAGCCGGTTTAAGTGCGGCAGTTTTAATGAAACCGAATTCAAAAATATTTTCTAAAGAAGTTTTAGGTCTAGCTGCAAGAGCTGCCAACGGCTTAAAAGCAGGCGGATTATGGGGCGCTGGTCTGGCTGCTGTCGGTCTTGTAGGTCTGGCTAAATCAGAATTATCAAAAGCTTCCCCGGAAGTCAGAAAGTTTGACAGAGAACATCCGCTTCTTTCTCTCGGTGCATTATTGGCCGCAGGGTTTGGAACAATTGCTCTTGTAAATAAAGGAGCTGCCAAGCTTGCTTCTAAAGAAGCTCCTAAATTCTTGAAAAATGCCACTAAGAGAGCCGCAACATTCTTGAATACCAATAAAGTTATAACAGGCATGAAAAATGGAGTTAAAAATATTGCATCAAAAACTCCACAGCCTTTGAAAAATGTTGGAGCAGGACTCTTGAGCTGGTCTCCGCACATTCTTCTCTTAGGAGGTGTTTTGCATTCATTGAGTCATGGTTCAGCGGTAAGTAGAGAATTTAACAAAAACTATAACGAAATAAAAGAAAAACAGTTAAATCTCGCTAAAGCACGCCAGAGAGAACTTGCAATGGAAAATGACTTCTTAAAAACAGATGCAAAAAACAGAGAAGATCTTGCTCTTCTAAATGACCCGCTAAAAGACATGCCGGATGAAGTTACTGAAAAAATTTCTGAGATGGATTCTGAGGCATAAAATAATATAAAACTAAAAAAATACCGTATATCAATATACGGTATTTTTTTGCAAATTTATTATAATAAAACTCTTGTAATATTTATTTGTTTGAAGTAATATAAATTTGTAAATATTATTCCCGGATCGTCTAGTGGCAGGACTGAAGATTCTGGCTCTTCCAACGGTGGTTCGAATCCATCTCCGGGAATT
>CALVEO010000071.1 GCA_944326615.1 Candidatus Gastranaerophilales bacterium
TATTAAAAATCATTGATTAATAATCAAAATTGTCCGACTGTATTAGAAAAAGAGGTAGTAATGAAAATTAACGGCGGTATCAGATACTGTGAAAAGGGCTTAACAGCTTCACTCAGGGCTATGCAGGTTCAGAGCGAGCTTATAGGCATGCATAATGAAAATGTTACAGGATTTGATAAAATCGGTTATCAAAGAAAAGAACCTGTTGTGTCGTCATTTACTGAATATATAGGAGTACATGGCCTTTCGCAGACAGTAGATGATCAAATCGGGCGTATTGCAATGTCTGATAACCCACTTGATTTAGCTCTTGCAAATAAAGGTTATTTTCAAACACAGACAGCAGAAGGTGTTAGACTTACACGCGACGGCCGTTTTAAACTGGACAGAAACGGAAATTTATTGACTCTTGAAGATGCTCAGGTGCTTTCAAGCGCCGGAACACCAATACAGCTCCCTATCGTTCCTGAAAAAATTGAAGATGTCAAAATTAATTCAAAAGGGCTTGTCAGTGTGTTTAACAAAAATACTAATAAGCTTGAAAGTGTTGCTTATATTGGTGTTGTTGACTCCAACGGTATTATTGTTACAGATCCGCAGGTAAAACAGGGATATAACGAATATTCCAATGTTTCTCTCCAGAATGAATTTATCTCAATGATGCCGATTATAAGAAATTTTGAAGCAAACAGACAGATTTTTATGATTCAAAACCAGAATTTGCAAAAAGTAATTTCACAGTTAGGTACAACATCATAATAAAAGGTGAGGAATAAATTATGTACAGTATGCAGGGAATAGTTAGAAAAAGCGTCAGCAATGTAACAACACAGTTTGAAAAATTCGGTTACGTCGCAAACAGTCTTGCTAATTTAAATACACGCGGATACAAATCAGTAAGTTTTGAACAGATGCTGAATGAAGACGGCTATTTGACCGGTGCAATAAGAACTGATTATGAACAAGGGTCAATTCAGGTTACATCTAATCCTTACGATGTTGCAATAAATGGTACAGGATTTATTCCTGTTGTTTCTCCTGAAGGAGAAGTAGCATATACCCGCGATGGTGCATTCAAACAGGGTAAAAACGGATAT
Organism: Candidatus Gastranaerophilales bacterium; assembly: GCA_944326615.1. GTDB lineage: Bacteria > Cyanobacteriota > Vampirovibrionia > Gastranaerophilales > Gastranaerophilaceae > Stercorousia. The sequence goes on from CALVEO010000071.1 coordinate 1,098, forward strand.
CTTGTAACATCTGATGACTGGGTAGTTGGTGAAGGAATTATAATTCCAGCTAACTGTTACAAATTTGAAATTAAACCGAATGGTGAGGTTTATTCCTATGATGCTGCTAATACTCAACCTAAAAAATTAGGTACAATTCCGCTAGTCCGTTTTCCTTCCCAAGAAAATCTTGAGCAGGCTGGCATGAATAAACTCAGAGCAACAGAAGATTCAGGGGAACCAATTCTTGTAAAAAATCACAAATGTTTCTGCCAGCATAATCTTGAAAATTCAAATACAAATGTCTATTCCGCGACATCTGAAATGCTGAGACTAAATGCATCACTTCTTGCGAGTACGCGTATGATGAAAGTTGTTGATGATATGTACAACAAGGCTATTAATATAAGAGAGTAATAAAGCTAATATCATTTACATTGTATAACAAAATTTGAGAAAGGCTGAAAAATGTTTACACCACTGGATAATATGGGCAAAGTTACATTAATGATGGATTTGATAACGCAAAAGCAAAGAGCGTTAGGTTCAAATCTTGCAAACGTAGATACACCCGGCTATGTCAGACGTGATATTAATTTCGGGGATTATCTAAATTCAATGAACAGTCCTCTCGAAACAAAATTATCTGAAAAACTCGGCCCTTCAGGCATTATTGACGAAAAAACGTATGAAGAAATTGATCCTGCAAATGAATTGATGGAATTGCAGAAAAACTCAATACTTTATACGATGGCAACAAGAAGAATGTCTAATATAATTACTGAAATGAAAACAGTAATAAATGTAGGTAAGTGATAAGGTAGCGTAAGCGACTGACCAATATATAATAAATTTTGACAATAGCCGTCAGAGAGGATAGAAAACGGGAACGAGCATAAGCGAGTGACTGATAAAGATACAAAAAGTTTTGACAATAACTGTCAGGGAGGATAGAAAAATGAGTATAATGGAATCAATGAATATCGGAGCAAATGCCTTAAAAGCCCATGGTTTAAGGCTTGATATTCATGCGAAAAACGTGGCAAACGTTGATACTCCAAATTATGTCAGAAAAATCCCTGTTTTAAACGCAACAGAAGATATATCGTTTCATGGGCTGATGAATACAATGAAAGAAGATGTATTCGGTGTCGGAACATTACCTTACTTACAAGGCGGGGTGGTTTTTAACGGCTGTGTGGAAGATCCGACTTTAGGGGACAAAATTTACCGCCCGGGACATCCTGATGCTGATGCTAACGGTTATATAAGAGCTTCAAACGTTAATCCTGCTGTTGATATGGCTGATGCAATTCTTGCACAAAGAGCCTATGAAGCAAACCTTGCGCTGATTAATATTACAAAATCAATGGCTCAGAGAGCTACAGAAATCGGCAGATAAATTTTATGCTATAATTATTCTATGGTTAAATTGTCGATTATTATTCCGGTTTATAATGTAGAAAATTATATTTCGCAGTGTCTTGATAGTATATTAAACCAGACATTTAAAGATTTTGAAATTATTTGTATAAATGATGGTTCAACAGATAAGTCGCTTGATGTATTGTTGAAATACAAAAATAAGGATGAGCGTATAATAATTATAGATAAAAAAAATGAAGGTTCGGGCATTGCAAGAAATACAGGACTTACAATTGCAAAAGGAGATTATGTCTATTTTGTAGATGGTGATGATTGGATTGAAGATAATGCATTAGAAAAAATTATTGCAAAAGCTGATGAATTAAATTCTGATATTTTGATTTTCGGTGGGCTTTCATGTTATGAAACAAAGAGTTATAATTGCCCTCGCACCCTGCGGGAGAGAGAAGAATTGCTTAATGAACATCGTGAATTTAGCAATTCGGGTGATGGGTGCTTAAGTTATAAAAAGAAGTACGGCGGATACAGCGCTGATAAATTACCTAAAAAATATTTGAATAAAGTTTTTTCATCAGAAGATATAAAAAAAGATATTTTTAAATTTCCTTCAACTGCCTGGACAAAATTGTATAAAAGAGATTTTCTTCTTATAAATAATATAAAATTTCAGGATATAAAAATCGGGCAGGACCAGCTTCCGTTTTTCCATTCGATGATTAAGGCTCAGCGTATAGCTCTTTTGCCTGAAAATATTTACTGTTACCGCAAAAACCGCAAAGGTTCGGCTATGACAGTAAAGAAGAAAAAGAATTTTTCTCCGATTTATGTATTTTACGGGATAGAAAGTATGCTTAAATCGGAAAATCTTCTTGAAGAATATAAAAACATTTTTGTAAACAAATATCTGTCAAAAGCGACATCGTGGCTCGGCAAATTTCAAGATGATTTGAAGCACGATTATTATGTAGAATACTTAAAGCTATTAGAACATGTAAAATCAGAATACCCTGCAGGCTGGTGGATGAAATTTAACCCCAAAGAACAAGACGGTTATTGGATGTTAAAATTAAAACAGATAATTTCTAATATGATTACTATATAGGAAATGGTATTAACAAATTGATAAAATCCAATCCCATGCTTTCAGGGAGCGGGTCAAATTTGCTTTTATTTATAGCATCAATTATTGATTGCTTATAACTTTCAGATATCGGTTTTCTGATTATATATGTTGCGACGCTCCCGTTTTTATTAATCCTTATGACTGCCATACCGTTTACTTTATCCGTAATTTTATCGGGCTTTTTCCAGTTATTGTAAACTGTTTTTATTGTTTTTCCAAAATATGAGTTATATTGTTTTCCCAGATTTTCACTTCTTTGCATCTCTTCCTTAAAAGCTTGTTCTTCAAGTTTAACGGTAGGGCAGGAAGGACAATATGTTTTTATGATGTAAGCACAATCTTCTGTATATATTTTGTGGTAGTGTGCAGGATTATTTATATCATATTTTAAAATATTATCGCTTTTGTATTTATTTTCATCAAATTCTTCAAAGTACAGTAGAATATATTTGTTAGTATACGGATTTATTTTATAATATGTTATATTTCCCCAGCTTTTAACGGCTGCAAAAATATTGTCGTTGATAATTCGTACAGAGTCGGTATCAATAAATGATACTGGCTGTGATTTTGGTATATAATCCCACTTTACGGCATTAGCAGAAGTCGCAGATAACATTAATGAAATAATAATTACCAATATCTTTTTCATAAAAAGAATAATAAAAAAGAGGATATTTTTTGTCAACAGATTTTTAAATGCAGACGGCGGTGTTTAATGTCACCCTGAATTTATTTCAGGGTCTTACCAACTTTTACGTCTTGACTGATAACTGAAAAGACGCTGCCCTTTATAAGAATAGGCACACACAAAATTTTTAAGATTTTGAAACAAGTTCAGAATGACAAAAATTTTTGTTCACTTTGTCAAAGAAGTTCGGCATAGCAAATTGTTTAATGATTAAAACATTAGAATTTATCAGCCGGTAGATTAAAGCTCTCACCGTTCGACAAATAAAAAAGACGATAATAAAAATCATCATCTTTTTTATGGTGTTGAGAAACTCCAGACCCTGGACCCTCAAGTAATAATATATCACAAACAGGTTGTTTGAATAAACTCTGTTCTGAGCTTATTTCTCTGATAAAACAATCTACACAAGAATATTATAATAATTATAATTATTTATATATCAATTCTTCTTGGCTTGCCTAGATAAAATTTAGTTTAATTCCATCCTGGGGTGTAAGTTTTACATACACTAGGATTGTTATAATATTCATACCATGCACTAGTAGTATTATTTTTCATATCTGATACAAGTTTGTTAATTTGAGTCTGATTAAAGTTACATCTTATTGTGTTTTTTGCATCGACAGGACCAACTACTTCGACATAAGAACATAATCCATTTTTTATACCTACAATTTGTTTTTTTGTTGTTACTTGCATCCCCATCATATTAATAGGTCCAATTGTTAATGTATAAGGTTTGCAAGCTTGAAAAGCATCTATAAAAGCAGATGGATAATGATTATTTTGTGCAAAAACAAAGTTTCCTGCGATAACTAAACAAAATATACCTAAAACACTAAAAAGAAATTTTTTCATATCAATCTGCCTGTTTTCAAACTGTGTTGCATATTCATAAATAACGAAGATATCCTCTTTTTTGTTTTTTATGGTGTCGACGGCGGGACTTGTCTTGGATTTGCTTCACGCTCTCAGAGTTTCGCCTAAGTAGCTTTGCTACAGTCGGCTCAATCTGTTCGCTCACCGGACTCTTTTTACTTCGTTCACTCCGTCCGTCCGCAAATCCGCTGAACCCAACAAAAACGGATTAAAGTCCTCACCATTCAAGCATATTAAAAAGAGAGTAACAAATGTTACTCTCTTTTTAATTGTCGACGGCGGGACTTGAACCCGCACGGGTTTCCCCACACGCCCCTCAAACGTGCACGTATACCGATTCCGTCACGTCGACA
>CALVEO010000072.1 GCA_944326615.1 Candidatus Gastranaerophilales bacterium
CCCCATAGTGAATTTTAAAACTTTCAGTATTACCACCTAATTTTTGAATAACAAACTTCTGAAACAAGTTCAGAATGACAGTTATATTAAGACCCCCTAAATAAAATTTAAAACCTGAAAACGCCCTAATGTCGCGGGTTAAGCGGCTATGCTTGCGCGGGGGGGGGGCAGTTCAAAGTTTCTCTATACATCATTTTTCATCCTCCTGACTTTTTTCTTTATTATTTACGATTTTATTAGTTTTGTCAATACCAATAAATCATTTTTCCCCTCGCTTTAAGTATTTGTTTGCCGGATTAGAAATGCATATCAAATGAAGATGGCATACCGTTAATTTTTTCATCCTCCATTCTCATTGCTGAACCTATTGTGAAGCTTTCTGCATACAGTTTGTTTATCTTATAGTTAATATCTCCTGTGAAAACTTCTTCATTATCTTCTAAAAATTTGAAAAGAGGTTCGGTCGGATTTTTAACAATGTTGCCTAATGTATCACCCGCAAGCTTTAATGTTTTTTCCCCTATTTCCGGAACTTTTACATTCATCCCGAAAGGTTTATATGGTCTGTTAAATGAAGCTCCTGTATCTGCCATTTTATATAATCCCTTATTAACTAAATACATTTTGTTAATCGGATTTTTTGCAGAAAAAGTTTAATTTTTTACAAACTTTATTTTACAATTTGTAATAATTTATTCATGAGTATATTTCATACCCTTTAATTTTATTCTGATACCGGTTTGTTCAAAATAATTTTTTGCCATATTAATGACAGATTCCCCGGAAAGTAAGCCGTTATTTACATCTTGAACAAGAGTCCTGAAATATTTTATGCCGGCTTCTTTGCTGAACGGAAATTTTTCATTTTTTATATTTTTACTTCCATGCAAACAATTGCACCAGCTATGAGCTAGAGCCCAGTTTCCTATATTGTCTGTGCCTCTTTTAATTCGTGCACTTTTTACAAGATCTTTATTTCTGGTTTTTAGTTCTTTATCAGATGTATTTCTGAGAATAGGGGTTATATGTTCAAGTGTTACAAGAGAGTCTGCAAGTAATTTTGAAATTATTGTATCAGTTGGTTCGTTTTTATATTTTACTATGAATGCTTCTTTATTTCCTAGTGATGTGGGCAGTTTACTGATTATATTGTTAAATTTTTCGATTAATGCTTTATCCTGTAAATTATCGATAATTTCATGCAGTTTAAAAGTAAATGCTTTGTTACTGAATTGTACACTTACTGGTTTGCCTGAAACTTTATTTTTTGTAAGATTGCAAAGTTTAGTAACTGCAGGACTATTAGTATTTGTGATTTCAATAATTTTGTTTAAAACAAGCAGTTTTACTTTATCTTTAGCGTTTTTATCGGAAGGTGAAATATAGTTTCCTTTTGAATTTGGCGCAATTTTTGTCTGTTTGTAAAAACGTTTGAGCCATTTTTCGGGAAGACCTCCGCCGGCTTCTTTAAATATAGGATGAGTTAGTATTTGAGCCATATCTAAAATTTCTTCTTTTATTGGCGCAGGCAGTGTCTTAGATAAATTGCTTAACTGGTAATAAAACTCTTTTCCGCTATATTCACTTACATAAGGTATCCCGAGTATTCGGTATTTGCTGTGTTCCATCAGAATGTCAAAATCTTTATGTAATTCTATAGGAAGCTGTGGTTTTAATTTTTTAAGTTTATGCATTATAAAGAACTGTTTACGAATTAATTTCTTTTCGGCTGCAGGCGTCATTTTATTAAATATGAATTTCAAATTTTGATTTGGATATGCTTTGTTGTAATGTGATATTTGTTTAATTAATTGAATTCTTTCCGCAGGCAGATAGTCTTTAAAATGCATCATTACCCTCGCAAAGAGTTCGCTGTTTGATGCAAGCCGTTTTGAAAAGTGCTGGAATGCATCAAGCTCGCTCTGCATAAACATAGATCCGCCGCACCAGATGCAGCTCAGATGTCCGTTTTTTGCGAGTTTCTTTAAATCATTTTTCCCGGTGATAAAATTAGGGATGTTCCCGTTAAAATTAATGCTATTGTTATTTAAGGTAAATGTATCACAGGTGTTATCAGCGGTAAAACGAGCGGAAATATTTGTATTATGCAATTTTAAACTATTTGCAGAAAATTGATTTTTTATTCCGAATGTAACCGGCAAAACTTTCATAAAATTACAATATACCTGAATATATTTTTTTGCCAGTTTGTAAACAACTGTAACATTACACATCAAGTTTGCTGATATCAAGGCAAATAATGTCTTCTGAAAGATTTTGGAGAACTGTTTTCAGATTTTTTATATATTCTTTTTTACACAAGCCTTTTTTGCATAGCGAAATAAGTTTGTCTGCCTGAATTTGGGCATTTTGCGGCATATATGGATTTTCTTCTATTTGTATGGTTATTGGGTAATGGTGTCTTGAATTGTTGCAGTATGAGCATTCAAGGGCAAAATTTAGTGAATTGTTCATCCCTTTCATACATTTAGGCATAAGATGTTCAAATGTGCCGACAGAGGGGTGTATAAGATTAAGAGCAATAACATTGGCGTGTTTTCTCGCATTTTTTACAACAAATGCACAGACTTCATCACTTGAACGAGGAAGTCTGCGGGCTATTTCAAGTATTTCTTCCCTGATTTTCCGCCTTTCAAGATTTTTTGTTATATTTTTTAATTTGTGGATAAAAATTCTCCTTGAAAACGGTTTGTGAGGCTCCGGATCAAAGATTATATCATTCGTTTTTATCATAAGTTTTCTTAATTGTCTTGCTGTTTTTTTAGGCAAAATACGTCTGTAAAAACTTATTTTATTGAAAATTATACTCTGTATTCTCACCAGTGCAAGTTCATGAACATCTTTTTTCATCTGTAAAAGTTCTTTAAAATTTTTATCAGGATATTTAACTGACATACTTTTAAACATATTGAAAACCTGTCTTTCAACAGGATGCATAATTATTTCAAAAGGTTCAAGTATTTTTATTGCCTGTGATGCTGCATCTGATAATTCAGGCATATCAATAAGTTTTGAATAAATATCAGGATGAAGCATTTCAAGTCCGCAGCAAAGACAAGGAATGCGGTAGTTAAACAAATTCTTTAATTCTTTTCTTGTCAGCGGAATTTCGGGGATTTTAAATGAGATATTTTCTGCTTTTTTTATTTTTTTCTCCATACTGTGCCATCTGGATTATTTTGCAATTATATTATTCCCGATTTTCACTTTTTTAAAGCAGATGATTTAAAATAATTTCCTCTTGCCCGCAGAACTTTTGTTCTTCTGATAACCCTCTCCCCAGCCCTCCCCCAAGGTAGGGAGCGTGTTCCTGTAAATCCGATCTGCAAGTTAATAATTGTCATTGCGAGCGAGAGAATTGAGCGTCGCAATCTCATAATTTATATAATATTAATGAGATTACTATGTCGAATGCTTCGCATTCTCCTCGTAATGACATGAAAGATTTATGCAAACCTCAGGTGACGGATGGAACGGCTACGTTCCCACGTAATGACATGGAAAGTTTATGCAGCACTGTAAGCTATGGTGGATGGGCTACGCTTTAAGTATTTCAAGCAAAACAGATGCGAGGGATAAGAAGCTGCTACAAATGGTTTCAAATACCAATAATACCCGAGTGCAATTATCAGGTAAAGCGATATCAAAAATATTAATAAAATATTTTGAATACCATCAAAAGCGACTTATGCAGCACCGTAAGCTATTACGGATGAAGCAGCTACGCTCCCATTGGCGGCGGCTGGATATAAAGCGGTTTAAGTTTTCGCCAGTTTCCTTCATCATCTTTTTTTTCTGCAAGCTCTGCAAGAATTTCACCCAGTGCATAATTGTTTGATTGATATGACATTCCGCCAAGCAGAGGCTGTAATTTATCATCTGTAATTACCGTATAACTGCCTGATTTTATAATTCCCTGAACTTTTTCTAATTGTACTGCTCCTTTAATTTCTCCGTCGTAATAAAGGTAAGCGCAATTTTTTCTTGCATCAAGTGCAACAAGCGGATTTTGTGACGCAAGATGTGCAAGAATTTCAAGCGATGAAATTCCGACAGCTTTGCAATTTAATTGCTGCGCCATTACTCTTGCAACTGTAACACAGGCGCGTATCCCTGTAAAACTTCCCGGTCCTATATTTACCGCAATTAAATTTACATCCTGCGGTTTAATGTTATTTTCGCTCATTATTTCCTGCAATGTTGAAATCAAAAATGCCGAGTGGTATTTGTTGTCTTTATTTTCTACTATGCGGGAAGCCAGAATTTCTCCATCCCTTTTTAAAACTGTATACATTTTGTCTAAGCATGTATCAAATGCAAGTGTTATCATAATCCCTCCACCGCTTTCGCGGTCCCCCTCCCTTTACAAGGGAGGTAAAGTTACATATTTTATTTTGAATTACCTCCATCGCTTTCGCGATGTCCTTGCCTTTGCATGGAAGCTATTTTGTTAAAGAATGCTGAGTCTTTCAATAATGTCGTCTTTTCCGATTGATTCAAATTCATAAATTCTTGAATCGTCATCGTTATATTTTACATTAATTTTTATGTGGTTAAACGGTGCTTCATTCTGATTAAATTCCGCCCATTCAACAAAAGTTACGCATCTGCCTTCTGAATATTCACGTAATTCGTCATATATTGTTTTAATCCCCTCATTTTCAAGTCTGTAAAGGTCGAAATGGTAAATCGGGATTGAGCCTGTGTGATATTCGTTAAGGATTACAAAACTCGGACTTGTAACTTTTTCTTTAACATCCAATGCATCGGCAACAAGTTTTACAAATGCTGTTTTCCCTGCGCCTATTTCTCCATACAGGTTTATGAAACATCCGTCTTTTAAAAGCGGTGCAAATTTTTGTGCAAGTTTTTGTGTATCATCAAGGTTACGGCAAATTTGTTGAAACTTTTTCATAGATTTCCGCTCTGTTCCTTCCGTTTTCTTTTGCTTTATACAGTGCTTTATCTGCTTTTTGCAATAAAGATTTTTCATCATCTCC
>CALVEO010000073.1 GCA_944326615.1 Candidatus Gastranaerophilales bacterium
TTGATGTTCACTACGTCGGCAATCAAACAAAAGCTCAAGATACGGCAGATGAAATTAAAGCACTCGGCAGAAACGCTGAACTTTTGAAATTCGATATAAAAAACAGGGAAGAATGCGCATCTGCACTTGAGGGCAAACTTTACTACGGAATTGTTTTGAATGCCGGAATTGCAAGGGATAATGTTTTTCCTGCACTTGAAGCTGATGAGTGGGACGAAGTTATTTCTACAAATCTTACAGGATTTTACAATGTCTTAAAACCACTTGTAATGCCTATGATTTCCAATAGAATTAAGGGTAGAATTATTACAATGTCTTCTGTTGCCGCGCTTTCAGGCAACCGCGGTCAAGTAAATTATTCCGCTTCAAAAGCAGGTATAATCGGGGCAACAAAATCTCTTGCATTGGAACTTGCAAAACGGGGAATTACAGTAAACTGTATTGCCCCCGGAGTAATTAATACCGATATGATAAAAGATGTTCCGCTGGATGAGGTCAAAAAATTAATTCCGATGAAAAGGTTAGGGCAGGCTAAAGAGGTTGCAAGCCTTGTAAATTATCTTATGAGCGAGGACGCATCATACATTACAGGGCAGGTAATTTCGGTAAACGGAGGGCTTTACTTATGACAAAACGTGTAGTTGTTACAGGCATGGCGCTCACAAGCCCTTTAGGAAGCAATATCAATACTGCATTTGAAAGCTTAGAAAAACTTGAAAACTGTGTAGAATATAACACTGATCTTGACCAGTACCAGAGACTGAATACAAGACTTTCTGCCCGTACAAAAGGTTTTGAAATTCCGCCGTCTTATAACAGAAAAGTAACAAGAACAATGGGGCCTCTCTCTATTATGGCTGTCAGAACAGCAGAACAAGCATTAGAAGATGCCGGGCTTTTGGGTGATGAAATTATTACAAACGGGCAGACAGGCGTAAGCTACGGTTCTTCATCAGGTTCACTGGATGCAATAATAGATTTTTACGGAATGCAGGTTGATAAGGTTGTAAGAGGGCTGAATTCAGGCTCATACGTAAAAATGATGCCCCAGACTGCTCCTGTAAATATTTCGCTTTATTTAAAAACCACAGGCCGCCTTGTGCCTTGTTCAACTGCCTGCACTTCAGGTTCAATGGGCATAGGCTACGCTTATGAAACAATCAAAAACGGTTATGAAACGGTAATGATTGCAGGCGGCGGCGAAGAACTCCATGCAACGGAAATTGCAATTTTTGACACATTGTATGCAACAAGTTTGAAAAACGATACCCCGAAATTAACCCCTTCGCCTTTTGACAAAAACCGCGACGGGCTTGTGCTCGGAGAAGGCGCAGGAACTTTAATTCTTGAAGAATACGAACACGCTAAAAAGCGTGGTGCAAAGATTTATGCAGAAATCATAGGTTTTGGCACAAACACAGACGGGACACATATTACAAATCCCAATAGAGAAACCATGAAAACTGCCCTTGAACTTGCGCTTAAAGATGCAAATTTGACGCCTGATAAAATAGGATACGTAAATGCCCATGGCACAGCAACAATACAGGGAGATTTAGCAGAAACATGGGCTACAGAACAGGTATTCAAAAGAGAAATTCCCGTAAGTTCCACAAAAAGCTACACAGGCCATACGCTTGGCGCATGCGGTTCAATTGAAGCGATTTTGAGTATAGAAATGATGAACAGAGGCTGGTTCCACCCAACGTTGAATTTAACTGAAATTGACACAGAATGCGGAAAACTTGATTACATTAAAAGTGAAGGCAGAGAAATAAAAACTGATTATGTTATGTCAAATAACTTTGCCTTTGGCGGGATTAATACGTCATTGATATTCAAAAAAATTTAATTTTGTTTCCCCACCCTACAATTTCTAAAAGCCACCACTCTGGCTCTACCCCTCGGGGAAAGAGAATTCTTGCTTATTTTCCCTCTCTTGGGAGAGGGATTAAGGGAGAGGGTTAATAACCTGAAAAGCTTGGTTTAACTTGTATTATAATTTTTCTAGTTATCAGCAGTCAGGTTATTATTCCATTTTTTATTAACTTTTTTTGAAATCCAGCATGCAGTTTCATAAAAAATAATCGGGGTGCTGCAGTAACCAGATACAACAAGCGCATCTTTGACAGGTGTCGGCTTTTTTATCTGCGGTACTATTTTTGAATCTGATGTTTGAATTCTTACAGGCGGTACTTTCATACAAGTATTTTCTAATCTTGTGTGAATAAAAACATTAGACAAAAGAGCAGAAATTTTTGTATTTTTGTACTATAATGAAAATCAGGCTGATTATATAAATAGGGAAAAGTATGATAACAACAGATAAATTGACCGTTAGATTCGGTTCACAGACATTATTTGAAAATGTAAGCATTAAATTTACCCCCGGAAACTGCTATGGCGTTATCGGAGCAAACGGTGCAGGAAAAAGTACGCTTTTGAAAGTTATTGCAGGTGATATTGAACCGACATCGGGTGAAGTTCATATTTCAAAAGGGCAGAGAATTGCTGTTTTGCGTCAGGATCATTTTGCTTTTGATAATTACAAAGTTATTGATACAGTAATTATGGGGCATAAAAAATTGTACGATATTATGCAGGAACGCGATGCATTATATTCAAAACCCGATTTTTCAGATGAAGACGGGATTAAAGTTGCGCATCTGGAAGAAGAATTTGCCGCTCTTGACGGCTGGCAGGCAGAAGCTATGGCTGCGTCTTTGTTATCTGATTTAGGAATTCCCGATGAGCTTCACTACGAACAGATGTCGGAGCTTGCAGGAAGCGAAAAGGTACGTGTATTATTAGCGCAGGCTTTATTTGGAAATCCTGATATCCTTCTGCTTGACGAACCTACAAACCACCTTGATTTAAATACAATTTCGTGGCTTGAAGAATTTTTGATAAATTTTCAAAACCTTGTGATTGTTGTCTCGCATGACAGAAAATTTCTTGATAACGTTTGTACGCACATGGCAGATATTGATTACAAAAATATTCAGCTTTATACAGGAAACTACTCTTTCTGGTCTGAGGCAAGCCAGCTTATAAAGAAGCAGAAAGAAGAACAAAATAAGAAAACCGAAGAAAAAATGGAAGAGTTAAAAGCATTTATTGCACGATTCAGCGCAAATGCTTCTAAAGCAAAACAGGCAACTTCCAGAAAAAATATGCTTGACAAATTGTCGCTTGAAGAAATCAAACCATCATCAAGGCAATACCCGAGAATAAGATTTACCTACAACAAAATCCCCGGTAAAGATGTTCTTCAGGTCAAAAATCTTTATAAAACCGTTGACGGTGAGCTTTTAATCAAAAATCTCAGCTTTGAAATTAATCAGGGAGAAAAAGTAGCATTTATTGCCCGCGATCCGTTTATTATTACAAATCTTTTTGATATCTTAGAAGACCGCGTCAAACCTGACAGCGGAGAAGTTATTTGGGGTGTAACGGCAACGCATTCATATTTCCCGAAAGACAACAATTTCTATTTTGAAAACAATCTGACCATAATGCAGTGGCTTGCACAGTATTCGCCAGACCAGCATGTAAACTTTTTACGCGGATATTTAGGCAGAATGCTGTTTTCGGGTGATGATGCGGATAAAAAAGTCAATGTCCTTTCAGGAGGCGAAAAAGTCCGCTGTCTTTTTGCCAAAATGATGATAGCTGAAGCTAATGTCATGATTTTTGACGAACCCACCAACCACCTTGATTTAGAAGCTATTACAGCACTGAATAACGCTATGATAGATTTCCCGGGGACAATTCTTTTTACATCTCAGGATTATCAGTTAATCCAGACAGTTGCCGACAGAATTATAGAAATTTCGCCAAAAGGCTACATCAATATGCGCAACAAATATGATGAATACTTGAAAAATCCTGTTGTACTCAAAAAACGAGCTGAAATTTACGCCTGATAATTACTTTAGCCAAAAAGCTTAAAACTTCTATTCTCCCAGATTAAGTTTAGAGAATTGAACGATTTTATTTTTTCCGCGTTTTTTTGCGTTATAAAGTGCATGTTCTGCATAGCGGATAATTGTATTTGCATCTTCGTCTGTATTTTCAATACAAGGATAAGTGGATATGCCGCCTGAAATTGTAATCGGGTGTCTTTCTTCTTCGCCTGCTGGAATAAATTCCATTCTTTCAATATCTTTTCTAAACCTTTCTGCAAATAAAAATGCATTTTCTTCTGAAGTATTCGGCAGGATTAGCAAGAATTCTTCATCACCGTAACGTGTTAAGATATCTTCTTTTCTGATAAGCTGCTTTAATTTATCAGCAATAGAGCGGAGAAGGACGTCTCCCCATTCATATCCGTAAATATCATTTACAACTTTGAAAAAGTCAAGGTCAAAAAGCAGGCATGAAAGCTTTGTTCCGTATCTTCTTGCACGTGAAATTTCCTGCTCAAGACGTTCCTGCATATATTTTCTGTTATGTAGCCCTGTAAGTTCATCTGTTGTAGATACGACTTTCAATTTGTCGCGAAGTTCTTTATATTTCAAAAGCGCATTTGCTCTTATTACAAGTTCCATATTATCAACAGGGGTTCTTATAAAATCAAAAATAACAGCTCTTACTGTAGTTCCCTTGAAAACATCACCGATAAACAGTGCCGGAGATTTGAATTTTGTTGTCATCAAAACATCTTTAATATTTGGAACACTTTCTATAACAACAAGACCGGGATTTAGTGTTTCATAATCTTTAAGATTTTCTGCACTTTCAATTCTAACATTGGTATCATCGATTTGTGCAAGAACATCAGCGAGTTTTGATTCGTTTTTATCTGTATAAACAACAATATTCTTCATTTTTTTTTTACCCTTTCCGTCAATATCCGTTGTAATTTTTACAATTTTTGTCAGTCGCTGCGCTTTAGTCTTTTTTTTTTCAAGTC
>CALVEO010000074.1 GCA_944326615.1 Candidatus Gastranaerophilales bacterium
TTTTGTACAGTGGAATTTTGAGCCTTATATGTCAAGCTGGGATGGCGAAGAAAGTAGCTTAAAAAATCATTCAACATTTGGTTGTAACGAAAATTCTAACTGGCCTGCATTTTGTACCCGCTGGATTCAGTATAACGGCTGGAAGATTCCTAAAGATTATCCATTCAGGGTTAAATATAGATAGAGTGAAATATTGTCTTCTGTTACATTTTTAACATAAAATTTGCAATTTCGCTATGTTCGTCATAGCATAGATAAGCACGTATTTTACGTTTAATTTAGTGTAATAATTACAATATATGGATATAATAGTATGGCTTTAAACTTTCAAGAACTTGTTTTTAATTTACAGAAATTCTGGTCGGATTACGGATGTATAATACAGCAGCCTTATGATATTGAAAAAGGGGCTTCTACAATGAATCCAGCAACTTTTTTGCGTTCTTTAGGCCCCGAACCTTGGAATACTGCAATGATTGAACCTTGCAGACGTCCGACTGATGCAAGATATGGCGAAAATCCAAACCGTTTGGGACATTATTTTCAGTTTCAGGTTATTTTGAAACCTTCTCCTGATAACGCTCAAGAGCTGTATCTTAAAAGTTTGGAAGCTATGGGAATTGATTTGAAAGAGCATGACGTTAGGTTTGTTGAAGATAACTGGGAATCTCCGACTCTCGGCGCTGCAGGGGTAGGCTGGGAAGTCTGGCTTGATGGTATGGAAATAACACAGTTTACGTATTTTCAGCAGGTTGGCGGAGTCGAGGTTAAACCTGTCGCGCTTGAATTGACCTATGGACTTGAACGTATTGCAATGTATCTTCAAAATAAAGAATCTGTTTATGATATTTTGTGGAATGATACTTTGAAATACGGAGATATTTATCTGCAAAATGAAATTGAACAATCTAAATATAATTTTGAAGTGAGTGATGCAAAAGCTTTGTTTACAATGTTTGATTTGTATCAAAAAGAAGTCGATAATTGTATTAATGCAAAGCTTGTTTTGCCGGCTTATGATTACGTTTTGAAATGTTCGCATACATTTAATCTGCTTGATGCAAGGGGCGTAATCAGCAAAGATGAACGAATAAATTTTATTAACAGAGTCAGAACAATGGCTTCCGCTGTTGCAAGATTATATGTAGCGCAGAGAGAAGAAATGGGTTTCCCTCTCTGTAAATAACTACCAGGGGTTGAGCCCTCACCCCGCACATCTTCTTTAAAAGAAGGAGAAATGGAGAAAATAAATGGCAGAAAAATTTCACCGCGCGACATTTACTCGCAATTTTTTGAAAACTATCACGAGAATTAAAAATCCTGATGAAATGCTTGCTGAGGCAAAATCAGAGGGGCTTGAAAAAACTCTCGGTGTATTTGATTTAATAATTCTCGGTGTAGGTGCAATTATAGGTTCGGGAATTTTTGCAATTGTGGGTATTGCCGCTGCCGGAAGTGCGGATGGCTCCGCTTTAGGAGCAGGGCCAGCTCTTGTTGTTTCAATGGTAATTGCTGCAATTGCGTGTATTTTTTCCGCTTTATGTTATTCTGAATTCGCTACAATGATTCCTGTAGCAGGTGGTGCTTACACATACACTTTTGCAACATTAGGTGAGTTTGCCGCCTGGATGGTAGGATGGGTTTTGATGCTTGAGTATGCAATCGGGTTTATTGCTGTTGCATGTGCGTGGTCAAACCATTTTGTGCAATTTTTAAGCGGATTTGAAAAAGTTCTGCCTGCATGGCTGGCACATCCTCCTGTTTGGCTTGTGAACGATGCCTTCAGTGCTGCAAAAATTGCTTCTGAAGATGCATCTGTTCATATCCCGACATTGTTAGGACTCCCTATATGCATTAATCTGCCTGCTATTTTGATTGTTCTTCTTACTACTTTCATACTTGTCAGAGGTACTAAAGATTCTACTAAAATGGCAGGATTAATGGTATTTATAAAACTTGCTGTAATAGCTTTATTTGTTATTGCTGGAGCATTTTTTGTCAAGCCTGATAACTGGACGCCTTTTGCGCCAAATGGTGCTGCTGGAATTTTTGCGGGTGCATTTTTGATATTTTTTGCATATATCGGATTTGATGCTCTTGCTACTGCCGCAGAAGAATGTAAAAATCCGCAGAAAGATTTGCCGATAGGTATTATTGGTTCATTAATTATCACAACAATTGTATATGTCCTTGTTGCCCTTGTATTAACTGGTCTGATGGATACAAGCACTTCGGTACCTCTGGCATTTTTAAAGGCTCCGATGGCTTATTGTATGTCCTTGTTTAAAATGAACTGGGCAGCTGGATTGATTTCAATAGGATCGCTTGCCGGTTTGACATCTGTATTATTGGTTTTGCAGATGGCATCAACAAGAATTTTATATGCAATGAGCAGAGATCATTTTATTTCCCAGAGATTTCAAAAATTACATCCGAAATTTAAAACTCCTGCACTTTTGACATGGACTGTCGGAATACTTGCTGTTGTCGGAATTTTGACATTAAATCTTGATGTAGCTGCCGAACTTTGTAATTATGGTACATTTACTTCGTTCATTATCGTTTGTGTTGCTGTTTTGATATTGCGAAAAACAGACCCTGACAGACCAAGACCCTTTAAAGTACCTTTTTCTCCTGTTACACCTGCATTAGGTATAATTATTTGCGGAGGATTAATGGTGTATAAATCAATGCAGCCTTCAGGTTCTGCGTTGTTATTTCCGGTTTGGCTCGGTGTTGGTGCAATAATTTATCTTTTATACGGATTTGTAAGAAACAGGCAGAACGAGAACAGAATTCATTACGAAAAAGTAGAACTTAAAAAACAAGAAATGATGAAATAATGGAATTAAAAAATATAATATTTAATGCTTTAAAAAAGAAAAGCCCCGATGAATTAATAGCAGTAAGTAAAAAGTCTGAATTGAAAAAGACCTTAAATGTATTTGACCTTATTGTTTTAGGTATAGGCGCTGTTGTAGGTACGGGAATTTTTACAATAATCGGTACGGCAATTCAGGGAGGGCCTGAAAGTGCCGGTGCCGGTCCAGCAATTATCATATCGATGGTATTAGCCGCAATTGCGTGTGTTTTTTCTGCACTATGTTATTCTGAAATAGCGGCAATGATTCCTGTTGCCGGAAGCGCTTATACTTATACTTATGCTACAATGGGTGAATTTATGGCCTGGATGGTCGGGTGGATTTTAATGCTTGAGTATGCTATCGGAAATATTACTGTTGCGTGTGCATGGACAGGGTATTTTGTACAATTTCTGAAGGGTTTTAAGCATATTTTGCCTGACTTTGTAGTAAATTTTCCTCTATGGTTAAGGACTGATTATCGTTATATGTTTGCTTACTGCGACAAATACGGGCTTGATCCGCATACGCAGATGCCTTTTATATTTGATAAAATCCCTGTGGCTATAAATATTCCTGCTATGGTAATTGTATTATTGCTTACAATATTGCTGATAAAGGGCGTTAAAGAATCAACAAGGTTTGCAAGCGTTATGGTCGGCGTGAATATGTTTATGATTTTGTCATTTATTGTTGTCGGTGCATTTTATGTTAAGCCCGAAAACTGGGTGCCGTTTGCTCCGAACGGATTTGAGGGTGTATTTATGGGGGCGTTTCTAATCTTCTTTGCCTATATCGGGTTTGATGCGATTTCAACAACGGCAGAAGAAACCGAAAATCCTCAAAGAGATTTGCCGATTGCAATTCTTGGAACTCTTATAATTTGTACGATTTTGTATGTTTGTGTTGCTCTTGTATTGACAGGAAATGTGTCTTTGGGCCATATTGATGTTCAGGCTCCTATTGCACATGCTATGAGAGCAATAGGTAAAGACTGGTTCGCAGGTTTAATCTCTGTTGGTGCCCTTTGTGCGTTAACTTCTGTACTTTTGATTTATCAACTTGGAACTACAAGAATTTTATATGCAATGAGCAGAGACAGATTTTTGCCTAAATCATTAAGATTAATTCATAAAAAATACAGAACACCTCATGTGCTTACGTGGATTTCCGGTATTGTTGTAATTGTCTGTGCTTTATTTATGGATTTAAATATATCTGCTGAACTTTGTAATTTCGGAACTTTCACATCATTTATAATAATCTGTATTGCTGTATTAATATTAAGAAAAAAAGATCCTGACAGACACCGTCCTTTTAAAGTTCCGTTTTCTCCGTTGTTTCCTATTCTTGGAATAATAACATGCGGCGGGTTGATGATTTATTCTATGAAATTTTTATCTACTTCATCTTTGTATTTCCCGCTGTGGCTTTTGATGGGATTTGCAATATATGCTGGCTATGGATATAAGCAAAAAAGGCTGGAAGAAAAAATTAAAATCCAAAGAAAATCCAAGCCTAAAGTTGAAGTTTAGTTTCTGATATGCTATAATATTTGTATAGTTACAAGATATAAAGGAGCAAGAATTATGGAAAAATTAGATTATTTAAGAGCTTCGGGGGGGGGGCACTTCTAGCTAACGGAAGGCAAGATGTCAGGAAGGCAGTCGTTTACAGTAATGTCATTGCGCATTTATTGTGCAATCTGGAATTTGTCCTAAAAAGATCGCGCAACAAGTGCGCGCTGACAGTTCTTAATATTCAATCCCCCGCCTTTTTGGGATATGGTGTCATTATATGGCAGGTTTTTATTCGGATGCTAGGATACTATGGCGCTAAGGCAGTAGGAAGTATTGTAAAAAAATTATGCAAAACTCAGGTAACGGATGGAACGGCTACGTCCTCTCACAATAACCTACAAAGTTCATGCAACACTCAATGTGTCGGGTGGAGCGGCACGCTTTCTTACAATAACAGAACAAATTCATGCAAAAC
>CALVEO010000075.1 GCA_944326615.1 Candidatus Gastranaerophilales bacterium
GCAATCGTCTGCTATTATTACGTTACCACGATTAAAATCAAAGTTTTTAAGAATACTTTTAATACACGCTTTTGTCTATTTAAAAAAATGATTAAATATTCTGATGAAAAACATTTACAGCTTCTTTACAAAATTCATAATGATCTTATTAATTAAAATTGCCCTCAGATCACTCGCGCCGAACGCAAAAAAGCGTTCTCATCGCTGCCGAACTCTTGATTAACAAAAAATATTAAAAAAGTATGGTGGCCCCGGCGCGATTCGAACGCGCGATCTTCGGTTTAGGAAACCGCTGCTCTATCCTGCTGAGCTACGAAGCCTCGTACTTTTTCGATTTTTATAAAACCGGCTGTCAACCAAATTTATTATAGCATAAAATCTGATTTAATATTTTCTGTTAGCAAAATTTTTTTTTGTTTATTTTTTATATCAATATGAAAATTCTTACCAGAATAAACAGATACTTAAAAAATCCTGTGAAATGTTTTATCCCTAAATGTCGCGCGCACTGCTGTATAGATGCGCCGCTGCCGGAAGGATTTGTTGAGCGTTTTCAATCAAGAATTCAAAGACCTGTGTTCGGCGGTTTAAATATTGGATTAAATGACCAAAAAGATAACTTTAGTTCAATAATATACAAGACCTATTCAGATTATACACATTGACAGAAACACAGGGGAAAACATACGGTATAAAGAATTGCTAAAAGAATCTTAAGGCTTACGCAGGATATGATTGTAAAATTGTTTAATTCAAGTAAGGCTAAGTTACAGAACAAATATCTGAAACACTCCATATACAGCATTACAGTATAAACAGAAAATAATACCATACAGCCTATAAAATCAGTACCTTTGGGTGCTCTTTTGTCCTTGCCATCTAGATTTTTATACTCCAAATAGATGAGATTTTTATTAATTAAAAAAGTTTTAAATCCAATCTGTCGTATAAAAAATTATTAGATATGAAAAACATTAGTTTTTCATACCTCCTCCCCAAGTCTGGTAGCCGTTCTTACTAAAGAATGGCTTTTTTTTGTGCATTGCTGCTATTTTTAGTTTGTATAACACAAAGCCAAATGTTACAAGTTAAGCGGCATGCTTATCTTTAGTTATGACCAAATAAGCTTATGCAATACATAGATGACGGGTTAAGCGGCACGCGGAGCCGGCAATGCAAGCTTATTTAGAAGGTGCGCTATTTGGCTGACAGAGGATCCGAGGTCAGGAGGGCAAGCCGATTTAGAGGGTAAGAAGGTAGGAAGATAAGAAGGTAGGCTATTTACGGTAAAAGGCTTATCTTCTAATTGCCAAAGTCTACCTTCTTGTAGTGATATAACAAGTTCATGCAAGACTCAGGTGTTAGATGGAACAGCTACATTCCCACTCGACCGTTTGGAGAAAGAATGTGCAATAGTTATCTAAAGCCAAAAACTATATAGCGGCCGGAACGGCAAGCTTATTGGACTTGCATTTCCTTTTCAAAGCCGAATAATGAACTGACA
Organism: Candidatus Gastranaerophilales bacterium; assembly: GCA_944326615.1. Taxonomy (GTDB): domain Bacteria; phylum Cyanobacteriota; class Vampirovibrionia; order Gastranaerophilales; family Gastranaerophilaceae; genus Stercorousia. Next base: position 1,505 of record CALVEO010000075.1, read on the forward strand.
GATTCATCATCATGAATTCTTGCAATTGCCGTACCTAAAAGCGGAGCAACGGATAACTGTTTTATATTTGGAGGCATTTTGTTCATATCAAGAGGAATTGTATTTGTTACAATACATTCTTTAATAGGAGCATTTGCAAGTCTTTCGATAGCCGGTCCGGAAAAAACAGGATGAACAGCACAAACAAAAATATCTTTTGCACCTTCTTTTTTCAAAAGTTTTGAAGCTTCACAAATTGTACCAGCCGTATCAATCATATCATCGAACATTACACATATTTTATTTTTCACATCTCCAATAACATGTGATGCAATAGCTTCATTATGTTTATCGCGGCGTTTGTCAATAATTGCAAGCGGGCAGCCAATAGCCTTTGAAAAATGTCTAGTTCTTTGCACGCCACCTGTATCAGGGCTTACTGCAACCATATCATCCGGATTAATATTCAAATTCTTAATATAGTTTGTTAAAATTGGTGTTGCAAAAATATGGTCAACCAAAATATTAAAAAATCCCTGAATTTGACCGGTATGTAGGTCCATTGCAAGCACTCTGTCAGCTCCGGCAGTGGTTAAAAGATCTGCAACAAGTTTTGCTGTAATTGCTTCACGTCCTGAAGTTTTTCTATCCTGTCTTGCATAGCCGTAATATGGTATTACTGCTGTTATAGTTTTCGCACTGGCGCGTTTAAATGCATCAATAATGATAAGTAATTCCATCAAATTTTCATTAACCGGATTGCATAAAGGCTGAATGATAAAAACATCATCCCCTCTTACACTTTCTTTTACCTGGACATAAATTTCACCATCAGCGAAATTTTTTACAACCATTGGCCCAATAGATGTACCCAGATAATCAGCTATCTCCTGTGCAAGTTTTGTATTAGCACGTCCCGCAAACAACTTAATATCATGGGTTGGATTAATTGTCCGCTTAAGCTGAGGAAATGTCATTTCTGCAACCATTCTTATTCCTTTCAAATTAATTTTGATGCATTATTATTATATAATTTTAAGCCTTTCAGCTCAATATTTCTTTAAGTAATATTAAAATAAAACACGCACAAAAAATTTTTTGTTATGCATCATAAAATTATTTATCAATAAGTGTAAAATCTTCAGGCAAACCATCTTCTACAAGCTTTACAAGTTTGGAAGGCTTTATATTTAATGCTTCTGCAATTTTAAACAAAGTTGTAAACTGCGGATCTTTCATCCCTCTTTCAATAGTGCTAATAATAGAAACAGAGATATCATTCTCGCTTGCGAGCATAAATTGGCTTTGTTCTCCTCTGAGTTTTTTAATATTTTTACCCAGAGTTTTCATGATTAAACTTTTGCGTTTCTGAACTTGCATTATTCTATTTTATCTTTATAATTAAAATATCGCTTTCGCGAACGTGATAGTATAAAATGGTTTAATTTTATGAGAAGTAAAAAAAAGACAATTCTTTTGGATTTAGATGGAGTGCTTAATGAATACCAGGGGGACTATAATCCGCTTTATATTCCGTCTATGCGTGATGGAACTGTTGACTTTTTAAAAAAGTTATCGAAAGAGTATGAGATAAAACTTTTTACTGTGAGAGATAAAATGCTTGCCTGGTTATGGCTTATCGAAAATAACCTTCAGACTTATATAAGTGAGGTAACAAATGTTAAAGAAAGTGCCTGGCTGATTGTTGATGATAGATGTATATGTTTTGATGGTGAGTATAACAAGCTTTTAGATAGTATCAATAATTTTAAAGTCTGGTACAAAGGTGAAATTAACTGATTGTTAATTTTTAGTTAAAAAAAACGGGTTCTTATTGAAACGGAGTAATAATATAAATGTAGATGATAATAAGTTAATTGAAAGGAAGTGTTAGATATGAAATTTTTAGTTAGAAAAGCTCCGGAAAACTTTATAAGAACGGTAAATGATGAAATCAGTTCATTATTAAACAGACATTTTGACAGCTATTTCCCTGAAGCAGCTTACTGGGAAGATATGGATAAATATTCTATGCCTGTAGAAATTTCAGATAAAGGACGTGATTATGAAGTAAAAGCAGAACTTCCCGGAGTAAAAAAAGAGGATTTGGATATCGACATTGATAAAAATTATATAGTTATTAACGCTAAGAAAGAAGAAGAAAAATCCGAAGAAGAAAAATCATACAAAAAATCAGAATTTAGATACGGAGAATTTTCTAGAACAATTTATTTCCCTGATGAAATAGATGTTGATAAAACAGAAGCAAAACTTGAACATGGTGTATTGAAAGTACACGCTCCAAAAAAATATTCTGAAAAAGACGCTAAAAAGAAATTATCAGTAAAGTAATTTATTGAAAATATTAATAAAAAAGGGACAGAATTATAATTCTGTTCCTTTTTTTATTAAAAAAAAACTTGATTTTAAAAATTGTTCATGTTACATTTAATTTTGCTAACGTTATGGGCTGCTAGCTCAGGTGGTTAGAGCGCACCCCTGATAAGGGTGAGGTCGGTGGTTCGAGTCCACTGCGGCCC
>CALVEO010000076.1 GCA_944326615.1 Candidatus Gastranaerophilales bacterium
ATGAGATCAGGCAAAGGCTGTTATGATGCTTTGCAAAGACTCGGATATAAAAATTCCGAAATGGTTGTTGTTGATAAAGATATTGCCCTAAAATTAAAAGAAGGCAATTATGATTATGCTTTTAACGCGCTTCATGGAAAATACGGAGAAGACGGATGTATTCAGGGAATTTTGGAAGTTTTAAGAATTCCTTATACAGGATGCGGTGTTATGGCAAGTTCTCTTTGCATGAATAAAGAATTTACAAAACGAATTTTATCAACAAATCCTGATATTATTATGGCAAAATCAGCTTTTGTAAAAAAAGGCGATGATTTGTTTGAGAAAACAAAGGGTTTAACATACCCGCTTTTTGTAAAACCTGTAAGTGAGGGCTCAAGCTTTGGTATGACAAAGGTTGATAAGAAAGAAGATTTGAAATCCGCCTATGAAACAGCATTAAAATATAACGATGATGTTTTGATAGAAGAATTTATTGACGGCTTTTTCGTAACTGTCGGGGTGTTAGAGTGTGAGGGTGAGCCGTTTGCAACTGAAATTTTAGAAATCAGACCAAAAACAGAATGGTATGATTTTGAGGCAAAATACACAAGCGGAATGTCGGAATTTATCTGTCCTGCAAGATTATCCGATGATGTTACAAAACGAGTCAGGGAGGCTGCAGTAAAAGCTTTTGAAACAGCAGGCTGCAGAGGCGTTTCAAGAATTGATTTTATGATGAAAGACGGTATACCTTATCTTCTTGAAATCAATACAAGCCCAGGAATGACAACTGTTAGTGATCTTCCGGCGCAATCAGCAGCAATGGGAATAAATTATGATAATCTGGTACAGTTAATTTTGAATAGTGCAGGATTGAATAAATAAATGGCAGATGAAGAAGTAACTCATAACAATGATAGTGAAATAGCGGAATACCATGAATTTTCTGAGACTATAGAGATTAATGAGGTTGAAGAACAAGAAGGTATTCCGGACGGAAAGCATCTTGTTAAAAAGAAACGGCGTGAGCGTCTCGTGCGCAAAGGCCGTATGAAACAGGAACGTTTTCGCGCTTTTATTAGATTTTTTCTTTCATTATTTTTTATTCTTGCACTGGTATATGGTTTGCGATGCCATGGCTGGTATATGGATAAAAAAGCCTTTACTTATGTAGGCGGCAGGGCTGTTGAAATTATAAATAACAGAATAGTTCCATCGCATAAAATTCTGGTTCTTTTAAAAAACAGCAATGTTCCTAACGTTCCGATATATATGGCAAGAACTGACGCTATTAAAAAAGAACTTATGAAACTGACACCAATTGAGGATGTTTATATCAGACGCTACGCTTTTCCTGCAAGAATTCAAATTATCGTGAAAGAAAGAATTCCCGTTATAACAATTGCACCTGATGAAAAAGTGTCACCTGTTGCGTTTTTTACAACAGATGGCAAACTTATCGGACATGAGTATCTCCCTTTAAATCCTTCTTATAAAACGATAAAAGTTTTATCTTACGGCAACAAGGGAGATGATTACCGCAAGTGGAATTTAGAAAGAATTCATGAAATTGAAAAAATAAATAAATATGTTGAAACGTATGCAAAAGAACCTGTTGAATATATTGATTTCAGAAATCCTGATGATGTATATGTGAAAATTAAAACTGTAAATATAAGAATAGGTAAAATTGATGAAAATGTTTATAAACGGATAGAAAGAATCCCGTCAATACTCCCGCAGGTAAAGCTTGTTGATTCAAAGGTTAAGTACCTTGATTTGAGCTGGGAAAAAGTTAACTATTTAAAATTGGAATAAAAGAGGTTGAAAAATGAAGATTAATATTGCACAAATAAGATTAAAAACTGCAGATTTTAAATTTAATTTAGAAAATATTATAAAAAATGTAAGTTCTGACTGTGATTTGATTGTTTTCCCGCAGATTGATGTTGAGGAATTAGGCGGAAAGGATTTAATTTTTGATGAACAATGTATGTCTGCTCAGGCAAAGTTATATAGAGAGATTGCTGATAAAAATTATAAACAGAATATTATTATAGGCGATATTTTAATACGAAACGGAGAAGTGGAAGTAGCGGATTACGGCGTATTTGATATCTGCGGGGAAAAAGTTTATGTCTCGGATACTTTTGAGGAAGATGTTGAATGCGATTTATATATTCTTGCAAAAAACAGATATTATGCAATGAATACATATAAAGAGTTTGTAGAAAGCATTAATACTCACTGTGATTTTATTTATATAAATGCTTTAGGTATTGCAGATGAAAATGTTTTTGCAGGCGGAAGTTTTGCAAAAAATGCGGATAATGAACTTGTAATGCAGATGCCTTTGTGCCGCGAAGATGTTGATACAGTTGATTTTACAAGGACTGTAGAATTTAATGATGTGCCTTTTGAGGCTCAGGTTGTTGACGTAACGACATTTGCACTTAAAGAATACTGCGAAAATACAGGATTTAATAAAGTTGTATTAGGGCTGTCAGGAGGAATAGACAGCGCGTTGACAGCAGTTCTTGCGGCTCAGGCGTTAGGTGCTGAGAATGTTCTTGGAGTGCTGATGCCGAGCATGTTTTCTTCAGAAGGAAGTATAACAGACAGTCTTAAGCTTGCTGAAAATCTCGGTATTAAAACTGTTAAAGAGCCTATTACACCATTATTTGATGAATTTATGAAAAACAGGGAAAGACTTCATGATTTGGCAGAAGAAAATTTACAGGCGCGTTTGCGCGGTTTGATTTTAATGTTTTATTCAAACAGAGAAAACATGCTTTTGCTATCAACAGGCAACAAGTCTGAAAGTGCTATGGGATTTGGAACTTTATACGGTGATTTAGCCGGCGGATTTAATCTAATTTGTGATTTGACTAAAACTAATGTTTATAAAGTTTCAAATTATATAAACAGAGATAAACAAATTATTCCGCAGGCAATAATTGATAAAGCACCATCAGCAGAACTTCATCCGGGGCAGAAAGATCAAGACAGGCTTCCTGAATATGCTGTTTTGGATGATATTATTGAAATGTACTTGGAAGAAAACAAATCAGTTGATGAAATTTATAAAAAGTATGATAAATCTATTGTAGATGAAACAATCAGAAAAATTTACAGAATGCAGTTTAAACGTCATCAAGGCTGTCTGGGCGTAAGACTCACCGAACGATCATTTTGCAATGGCGTAAACTTACCTGTTGTTCAGAGATTTTATTGATTTATCAAGGCAGTTTTTTGAAATAATCCGGCTCTGACAATGCTTTGTAAGTGCAGCTTATTCCATTTTTTTCATCAGTTGATGTATTTGAACAATATGTATCTCCTTCATACATAGTTCCTTTTGCACCCATGGGCAGGAATTTCCCTGAACTTGTCAGTTCAAATGTAAATAAATCGTGTCCCCATGCATTTGGAGCTTTGTTGTAACCGTTTACATCTACAGAAATATATAGGTGGCCGTATTTTGGATCTGGGTTTTCAATTAAAATCAAACTTCCGTCCATTAGCAATAATTGCCCGTCATCCAGATAAGTATAGTTTACGTTTTGTGTTTTTGAATAATTTTTGTATATGTTTTTAGCATCTTTATTTGTATCATAAGATGTGTTGGCAACGCATGAACCGAACTCTACACCCATTCCGCAGTCTTTTAATACATTAAAATAAGGTTTTAATGTATTTTTTAATGAAGTTGCAGGACAATTTGCGGGTGTAATGTCAACCCCGTTTTCCTGATTTGCCATTAAAATAGCCTGTTGAATGACAGATGCACTTTTCTTAAGTCCTGTTTCAAGTTCTTTTGCTCTTTTGTTTGCAATAAGCACCGGTATAGTCATCGCAGCCACCACACCAATAATTCCTAAGGTAATCAAGACCTCAGCCAAAGTGAACGCAGCGCGACGAATTTTGTCAAAGTGGGCTACGTGCGTAGCACCTTCGGCGAGTGTAAAGGCAGCTTTTTTACGAAGTGAATAAGTAAATAAGTGAATAGGTGAA
>CALVEO010000077.1 GCA_944326615.1 Candidatus Gastranaerophilales bacterium
CCACAAATGGCAAAAGTACTGGCAAAAGAAGGAAAACCCATAAATATTGTAGATTTTGTAAATCATAACGTTAATTTTGCAAGGGCAAAACAGAATATTGATATTGAATCTTTGAAAAACGGAAATATCAAACCGGACTTGGAATATTAGAAACAGGAATTACAAAACAGAATTTTGACCCTTTATTAAGTTCGCTGTCGCACCAGATGGCACCATTGTGAGCTTCTAATAATTGTTTCGCTATAGGAAGCCCCAGACCTGTTCCGCCGGCTTTTCTTGACAGGGAATTTTCTATCTGCGCAAATTTGTCAAATGCATGCAGCAAGTCTTTTTCTGCTATTCCTATTCCTTCATCTTCTACACAAACCTCTACATAATCACCATCAGTCAGTTTTATAGAATCTTTAAAATACTCATTTATTTTTATATCTTTTGAATTAACTATTGATGATGAAATTTTTATTGTTTTATTTTCCGGTGTAAATTTGATAGCATTTGACACAAGATTTGTCAAAACCTGTTCGAGCCTTTGAGAATCCGCTGTTATCTCCGGAAGATTGTCTGTCTCTTCTGTTATTAGATTTAAACCTTTAGATTTTGCAACTTCTGAAAGGGCCGATTTTACGTAATCTATTACAGTATTTATATTAACCGGTGCAAAATTAAAGTCCATTTTACCAGCTTCGATTTTAGACAAATCCAAGAGGTCGTTGATAATCCCGGAGAGTCTTTGAACATTTCTCATAGCCATAGAAAGAAATTTATCTGCAGATGGTGTTATTTCACCGCATCTTCCGCTCATCAGTATATCAAGAGAATTTTTTATTGAAGTTAAAGGTGTTCTCAATTCATGAGATACTATGGAAATAAATTCTGATTTAAGTCTTTCTAATTTTTCAAGTTTTGCGTTTGTTTCAATTATTTCCTGATAGAGTGCTGCACTTTTCAAAGGGACTGATACCTGCTGTGCAATTGTCTGAAAACAGGTCGCATCTTCCGGGGTAAATGATGTTTCTTTAAATATTTCAATGCAGCCGAAAAATGTTTCGCCGAGTCTAATCGGGGCAAACATGTTGTCAAATTGGAAAAGATTAAATGTAAACCTGCTTGCAGGATATTTTATCTGTTTTATAATTTTTAAATTTTCGCTGGTAATTTTAACAGGAGCTTCTTTACCTTCAAAAACAGAATTGTAATTTAGTATTGTTCGTAGTTTTAATGCTTCAACAAGTTCTTCAGAAAGTTCGTAAAGAGAATTTAAAATTAAAACAGGCTCATCACTGTTACACATTGATAGTGTGCTGGTTAGAGAAAAGCTCAAAGCTTTATCCATTCCCTCAATCATATATTGAATTAGTTTTGCCTTATCAAGAGTCCCTGCGAACTGCGAGCTTGTGCTGTATAGCGCATTAAGCCTGTATAAGCTGTCTGCCAGGTCTTTATTGGAATTGGAGAGCATATCAAGAGAATTTTTCATTCTCAAGTTTACGTTTATTGTTGAGATAATAAAATCCTCCGGCATATCTGCTGTAAAAAATGCATTAGCATATTTTAGAAGTTCTTTATCAATTTTGTCAGAATTTATTAAAAAGATAATTATTGTATTTTCACAGGTAGATTTAATTTTTTTGTTGAAATTTTTAAGATTTGGAATTTTTGTGTCAATAAGAATCACATCAGGTGCATCAGCGCTTATTACATCAAAAATAAGCCCTTCATCACTCATAGCCGAGAATTCATAACTGTTCTTATCAAAAATTCCGCTGAATTTTTCTGTATTTTTGTAATCTTCTGATACCAGCAAAATCTTAACCATAATATTAATTTTATCAGTAATTACCTATATAGCAAATTGATTAATTTTTGCAAAGTTTGTTTTGGTCAGGAATTTAGCTGGTATTATAAAATATTACGAAATGTAAAGATAAATAAAAAATAGCGTAAAACCCGGATATACTTTAACTTATGGCCTGATTTGCGAAGGTTTTTAATTAAAGTTTCTTTTCTTTTTTGCCGATATAAATGTTGATGTATTTTATAAAGGGAATCGACAATGGGCATGTCAGCAGGCCAAGCGAGATTGCTAAGCATAACATCGCGTCTGAGTGATAATGAACTCCGCTCACAAAGTATCACCAACGCAAAATTACGACTTGCAACAGAATCAACTGATGCAAGTAAAGCCTATATGGAAGCATTAAATTCAACGGAATTGGTTTATAGATTTTATGATGATACAGGCGCATTGAGTTACTGTAATTTAACTCCTGCCTTTCTATATTCCTACGATAGTTTAAAAAATCAATATTCTATTCAGAATTCATCCGGGGTCAATCTGGTTAGCTCAAAAGATGCCATGAATTATGAAAATACAGATTCTCTATATGAATTTTTAGCTTGTTATATGGATGTTGACTCAAGTGAAATCACGCAGTATGAAGGTGACATGGAGTTATATAACCAGCAGATGGAGCAGTATAAAAAGGATATGGAGCAGTATAATATTGACTATGCAAAATATATAGCAACAAAAGCAAAATATGATAAATATTTAGAAGATATGGAAAAATATAATGTATTATATGAAAAGTGGCTAGCATCGCAGAATGCTACAGACTTATACGCAATATTTAGCGGTGCGGTCGGAACTAGTACATCAGCTGATGGAACAGATGCATCATATTGTTATTACCATGCTTTACATGGCAGTCCTAGCTGTTATCTTCATTTATTAAATGAACTTTTAGATTTTGACGGAATTAAGTTAGAGACTCATGAATATACTACTACTGATGGTTCTACAGTTACGACTAATGCCGCGACGGGTGGTATGTGGGGGCACGCAAATGCAGAAATGCATCAGGTATCTGTAGGAATGAATGAAAAGTATGACGATGGAACAATGATGAGATTTTGTGATGGTGATGATGACCTTGGAACTGAAGGTTTACAAAATATTTTGGAGCAGGCAAAAGCTGAAGGTAGAGAACCTACTAAATTAGAAATATTAAAAAGCGATTATATTGATAATGGAGATGGCACATATTCGTTAAAATCATTAAAACAAAAGGCTATTGATATGTACTATATTATTCAAGAAAGAGACAATTTTGTTGATAGTAACGGTACTATTATTATTGACGCAAATATGATGAATGAAATGCTTATCAATTTTACAGACGGAGATATGAAAAAACTTACCCTTGACGAACCCAAAAAGCCTGTAGAACCAGAAAAACCTGAACTTCCTGACAAACCGGTAAAACCTATCGAGCCAGAAAAGCCGTTATATGAAATAAAATTTGAAGATAAAGAAAAAGCCCAGTGGTATACTAATTTATGGTATATGATGAACGGTTCCGATTCCGTAAATCTGGTCAAAAAAGTTAATACAGATAATGTAGATGCAGAAGATGAAGAAAGTACAAATGGAAATTTTCTTTATTATGTAGAAGCTGTTGAAAAAAATGCATCAAATTCAAATTATAAAGTGATTGATGAAAATTTGTTAACAAGTTCAGAATGGCTTCAATTTGCACTAGAAAATGGAATAGTAACCTTAAAACAGGCACAATACCAAGATCCATCGTTGAACGAATGGAAAGCCCCTGAAATAGACTCCGCTGGAATTATGTGGACATCGATTATCCATACAAATGCCTCAGACTTCACCACTCGTGAGGATGAACAGGCTATAGCCCTGGCGGAAGTAAAATATAAAAATGCAATGACCGAAATAGAAAACAAAGATAAAAAATATGATCAGGATTTGAAAAAGCTTGATACTGAGCATAATGCTTTGCAGACGGAATATGAGTCAATCAAAAATACAATCGACAAAAACGTAGAACGTTCATTCAAAGCCTTTTCCTAGGGAGCGTAGCCGTTCCACCCGTCACCTAAGTTTTGTATAAAACTTATTCA
>CALVEO010000078.1 GCA_944326615.1 Candidatus Gastranaerophilales bacterium
TGAATAAGTTTTATACAAAACTTAGGTGACGGGTGGAACGGCTACGCTCCCTAGGAAAAGGCTTTGAATGAACGTTCGACGTTTTTGTCGATTGTATTTTTGATTGACTCATATTCCGTCTGCAAAGCATTATGCTCAGTATCAAGCTTTTTTAAATCCTGATCATATTTTTTATCTTTATTTTCTATTTCGGTCATTGCATTTTTGTATTTTACTTCCGCCAGGGCTATAGCCTGTTCATCTTCCTGACTTGTTAGATCTGCGGCATTGGTGTATATTATAGAAACCCAGTCATAAGTGCCTATTTCTGGATATTTTTCTGAACCGTCCTCAACGAATGTTGCCTGTTCAAGCGTTACTATGCCATGTTCAAGTGCAAATTCAAGCCATTCACTGTTATTTAATAAATTAGCATCAAGTTCTTTATAATTTTTTGGGTCATCTTCCTGTTTCTTTTCACCTGATGCGCCCATACGGTACCACAAATTCAAATACCATTGATATTTTGGATCGGTTTTATCAGGGGCTTCTTTGGGTGGAATTGCATCAATACTTTGCGTATAACTTATACGCAGAGAAGATATGTCATCTATCCACTTTTGCATTGTATCACGCCAGGAGTTTACTGCTTTATCGTAATCTTCTGAAATCCCGCTGAGAGTAGTAGTCATATCTGTCTGAAAATTCTCTAAATAAGATTTTAAATCCTTATAATCTACTCCCAAAGTTGTTCTATTTTCGACGACATAAAACAAATCTATTACTTTTTCTTTAAATGTTTTTTGTACCATTTCACCAGATGAATTTATTTTATAGTTACTTAATAACTTTTCTAAATCGGTTGAATCAGCAGTAATTGTATCGCCTGTTGCAGGTGCTAGAACATCTGCTGCTCCGTCGCCATCGTTATCCGCACACAAATATTCTGAAATTGGCACCATATCTTTTGTTTGACCACTGCCACAAATAGCCGAACCATTAATGTAGACTGAGTTTAAAACAATAGTATAACCACCTGCAGTTGTAGTATAAGTACCACCCCATTCACCATCAGGCCCATACGTAAATACCCCATAATCCCCATTACCTTTATCTACAAGATCAGATGATTTTAAATCCAATAAATGAGCAAGAACATGGAGATAACAGCCAGGGCTCCCGGAATCGTCATAACTATCATCTGAATCCATATAATCATCTCCCATTGCATTTTCAAAACATGCTTTTGAAGCAAGACTAAAATCTTCTGCCAGACTATCTTCTGTAACAATAAAATCATTTTTATCAGGGAATTCCACATTTGGGAGATTTAAAAGACCATCCATATAGGCGCCAAATGTTCCGCCCATTCCTTCCCAAATTCCGGAAAGTTCAGTTCCATCTACTATTCCCCGCCAATTTGAAACTATTTTTGTAAATTCATCTGCATCAGCCGATGATAAATCTTCATTTGATTTTTGCAGAATACTTTGCAAATACTCAAGATCAGGTATTCCGTTATTATCTGAATCTCCCTCAATTAATGAATTACAAAATCTATCCCATTCATACTTATCTTCCTCATCATACAAAGTTTCGTATAAATAATCGCCGTTGTCATTAGTTGTTGTTCCGTAAATATCTTTTAAGGCTTCGATATAGGCCGGATTTGTTCCTTTACCTATTCCGTAACTGTATAAATATTCTGTTAAATTAGAGGCTTCTTCGTATTTTTTTACATCAGTACCGCTTACCAGAATTTGACCTGCTGAATTCACGATTGAATACTGGTTTTTCAAATCATGATAAGATAACAAAGTATTTGCAGTCAGCGACTGATAAGATAAAGCACCGGTGTCATCATAAAAACGGTACATTAATTGTGTTGAATTTAATGCTTCCATATAAGCTTTGCTTGCATCTGTTGATTCTGTTGCAAGGCGCAATTTTGCGTTGGTGATACTTTGTGAACGGAGTTCATTATCACTCAGACGCGCTGTTATGCTTAGCAATCTCGCTTGTCCTGCTGACATGCCCATATGCAAATATTCCTTTCTATATCGGATTACGGCATATCAGGAGTAATTCTTTAATATAACACCAGTTTTATTACAAATTATTACAAAAAATTCTGCAGATTACATTACTCTAAAAATTTTCCTTAATCCACTTATAAAGGCTCTCAGTGTCCGAAAATTCTTTTTTAAACTCTTTGTTATTTTCTAGTTTTAAAACAAATTTATCATTTTTTGAAAAAGCATGTGCTAATAATTTATCAGAATCACATCCATCATAAAAATACAGGATTGTTTTTCCGTTACTGACCGTTTGTAAAGGTTTGCCATCCATTCTTGAATAAGTAATTCTCTGTATTGTTTTTTTATCTTTATCTAACACTGTTACAGTTTTTTTGTAACCCGTCGGGATATTCATAGTATAAGCAAGCTCTGTTACGGCCTGTTGTTTTTTTATTTTTTTACCATTTTTATCGTAAAATAATTTTTCTATTTTTTCGGTATTACCATTATAAGTCCTGTTTTTTACAATTTTTCTGCCATTTTTTTCAATAATCTCCTGTACAAATTCATTAACAGTCTCTTTAGGTTTTTCTGCAGCCTGTGTTGAAGATCCCGACTTTTGGCCTATTGCTCTGGCAGCTCCTTTACTTCCTCTTGAAAGGTAATATACAGCAAGCAGCCCGGCACCTGCAACAGCCGTACCTATTGCAAGTTTTAAAGTTGTATTCGACTTTTCTTTAACAGTTTCTCTGTAATTTTTATCAGAACCATTAAAATACACTTGAGGACTTATCGCAGAAATTTTCATATAAACCATCCTTTTTACACATTTTAAATTGAAAAATAAAAAATTTTGTTATTTTTAGAAAAAAATTTACAATCCTTAAAAAATTCGTGTTATTATATATCTATGACCGCTTTAAGGGATACCGTAAACAATATGAAAAAAATGTATCGTGAAATTTTCATAAAATCATCCGATGCAATAAAAGAACGTATTGAAGCGCTCAGACCCGAGGGGTTGACAGGCGATATTTTTGATGAATATGAACCCGCAAGTACCGGCAAAAATTGGCAGATTGCTGTTCTTGACATGTTTGAAAATGATATTTCGCATGAAATTTATCGCAAGTGGCAGGAAATTTTAAAGTTAAGAGAAAATTACTCCTGCAAAGGATGCGCGACCTGTTGTAACCTTGCATGTTCCGAATTTTCGTATGAAGAATTGAAACAAAAGGCAGAAAATGGCGATAAGTTTGCTTCCCAGTTTGTAAGTATTTTTGTACCTTATGAAAATAGAGAAGAAGTAAAGAAAATTTATCCGCAGTATCTGGAGCTTTTGGATAAAAATACAGACGGTAATGTTTATTTCTATCACTGCCCTAAACTCAATGAGTGCAAACGCTGTTCAGATTATGAAAACCGACCACAAATATGCCGAGATTTCCCGGATAACCCCTTAAGCATTCTGCCTGAATCATGCGGATATTATGAGTGGAGAAAACAGGCTGAACCTGTTGCTATGATGCTTCATGCAATGGTTGAGATTATCGGCTATTACAAGCAGAAAATGCCGGTTGCGGAAGAACGTAGGTCAAGAGGTCAGGAAGGCAGGCTATAATTTATATGATAATACTTTCAGGTTTAAATTTAAAAGAAATCGAAAAAATAACCGATGAAATGAAAGCGTCAAAGTTCAGAGCACGCCAGATTCACAACTG